>CAYXAX010000001.1:0-27604 GCA_964463055.1 uncultured Gammaproteobacteria bacterium
AGCTCTCCGGCGGGCAGCAGCAGCGGGTGGCCATCGCCCGCGCCATCGTCACCGAACCCGCCGTGCTTTTGGCCGATGAACCCACCGGCAACCTGGATACCGCCCGCAGCCGGGAAATCATGGAGCTGCTGACGTCGTTCAACCGTGACCAGGGCATCACCGTCGTCATGGTCACCCACGAAGCGGAAATGGCGGCGTATGCCCGACGCGTGGTGCACTTTTTGGATGGCCTGGTGGAAACCGACGTAAAAAACCACGGGGGACACGCCTGATGGTGTGGAACGCCTTGCTGCTCGCCATGCGCGAGATCCGACGCAATGTCCTGCGCTCTTTTCTGACCATTCTTGGAATCGTCATCGGCGTGGCCGCGGTGATCATCATGGTCACCATCGGCAGCGGGGCCACCGTTCAGGTCACCGATCAGATCGCCAGCCTGGGCAGCAATCTACTCATGATACGGCCAGGCCAGCGACTGGGTCCCGGCCAGGCATCCACCGCACCGCAGTTTAAGGTGGCCGATGCCGAGGCCCTGGCCAGGGACATTCCATCATTGGTGGCCGTCGCCCCCTCCGCATCCGCGCGCCTCACCGCCATCTACAGCAATCAGAACTGGTCGACGTCGGTGATCGGTGTGGACAACCAGTACTTCAAGGTACGCAACTGGGAGATCGCCAGCGGCCGCCAGTTCACTCCCAGCGAACTGCGCTCGGGCAGCGCCGTGTGCATTCTGGGCGCTACCGTGCGTAAAGAACTGTATGGCGGCCAGGACCCCATCGGCACCATGATCCGCCTGCAAAAACTCTCCTGCCAAGTGATCGGGCTGCTGAGCGCCAAGGGGCAGTCCACCATGGGTTCGGACCAGGACGACCTGGTATTGATGCCGTTGCGGGCCTTTCAGCGCAGAGTCGCGGGAAACCAGGATGTAAGCATGATCCAGGTCTCGGTGCGCGACGGCGTGTCCACCGAAAAGGCCCAGTCCGATATCGAGCGGCTGATGCGCGAACGACGCCACATCTCTTCCTCCGAGGACGATGACTTCACCACCATCGACATGAAGGAGATCGCCCAGATGCTCACCGGCACCACGCGCATCCTCACCACGCTGCTGGGCGCCGTGGCCGCGGTCAGCCTGCTGGTGGGTGGTATCGGCATCATGAACATCATGCTGGTATCGGTGACCGAGCGCACCCGTGAGATCGGCATTCGTCTTGCCATCGGCGCCCTGGAGCGGGAGGTGCTGACCCAGTTTCTGGTGGAGGCCGTGGTACTCTCATCCTTCGGTGGTATTCTCGGTATTATCTTGGCGCTGGTGGGCTCCCTGGGGCTGGCAAGCCTGCTTAACGTGCCCTTTGTTCTGAATATCGGCATCATGATTATCGCGTTCTTTTTCTCCGCAGCGGTAGGCGTCATCTTCGGTTTCTTTCCGGCACGAAAGGCGGCGTTGCTGGACCCTATCGAAGCGCTACGGCATGAGTAATTGCAGGCTGACGCACGATCGCCTCCATGACAAAACACCTGTGGGACAACACAGAAACGCGTCTCCGCGAAGTTTGCACTGCGGCAACACCACTGAACACCAAACACACGGTTATAAGATGGCGCGCAACAGCCACGCGACAGTGGCGGGTCGGCGCGGTTGAACCATCTGCACGACGCAAGGACCGGAAACCGACAAGCGTTCAGATCCGCTGACCCGTCGAGAGGAATGACCGCAAAGGAGGACTTTACAATAACGGCAAGTATCGAGACGAAAGCGGACGCTAGGTGTTTTTCATCTCGCTCATGCTCTCGACGAGCACATCGTAGCAGTCCGTGTCCAGCGCCGTCCCCGTCATGCGCCCCATGATCTCCAAGGCCTGCGCCACTGGAATCGCTTCCCGGTAAGGCCTTTCGGCGGTTATTGCATCGAAGATGTCGCAAGTGGTGATAATACGCGTATCCAGTGACAGATCTTTTGCGGTCAGTTTATTCGGATAGCCGTTTCCATCCAAGCGTTCGTGATGGGCGCCGGCCACTGCGGCGAGTTCCTGAAATGGAACAATATGCGAAAGAATCTGTTGTGTATAAACGGGATGCAAACGAATTTCATCCCACTCTTCCGAGGTCAGCTCGCCGGGCTTGTCCAGGACGGAATTACTTACGCCGAGCTTGCCCAGATCGTGCAGCAGCGCACCGCGCTTCAGCCAACGACGCCGCGCCTCCCCAACACCCAGCTTTCCTGCCAGCATGTCGGCATACAGTGCGACGCGCGAGCTGTGCCCCGCGGTGAACGGGCTCTTGGCATCGATTACCTGACTGAACGCCTCCGCCACGCGATCCAAGCCGTCATCATCCAGAATGAGAACCCGGGATTCGGGTTCCATGGCCACCACCTTGTGACGTATGTCATCGTCGTGCAGTGCGTTCCAAAACGACTCGTCATCTGACAGGCCCAGCGCCGCCTCAACCAGCCGCGGATCAAACCACGTGCCGCTGCGCCTGCCGATCTCCGTGAGCGCGGCCTGTTTCCCGCCTATATGATGAAACACATCCATGACCTGGGACAGCAATGCGATGCGGGCATTGACGGGTATCTCCCCAGCGGCCAACCCGTCGGGTTTCCCGCGTCCGTTCCAGTGTTCATCCAACGAGAATATACCGTTGGCCACGGCATCCCCGAACCCCAGCTGCCGCGCGATCTGCGCGCCGCGCTCACAGCGGGTCTGTATCAGTTCAGTGGCAAGCTGCTCACCGTGCCTGGCCAACTGCAACAGACGCTTGAACCGCTCCGCCAGGTTACCCCTCACACCGGTATGGGTGAGTACGAATTGGACCAGCTGTGAAATATTGTCGGTATCGACCGTCTTGAAATCGCGTTTTGTCCCACGGTCGTCGTTACCGTACAACTCGCATAGACGTGCCGCATTACTGCTGCATCCGGCGTCCTTGAGCAGCAATGTGTAATAGAGATCCCAAAGGGCGGTGATATCGAGCCCGATGCGCTGGCCGATATGAAACCCGATCCAGCAGCAACGCAGGCAATGCCCCGGCGGCTGCCCTTCCGTAAGGTCCAGGGCATAGGTCAAAGCGGCGATCACCTCGGAAAGGGAGAGACGGCGGACCTGGTGCGTGTGTATCTGATGGACGACCTGCATTGGTACTGCCGGGAGAGGGGGCTGTATAAACTATATCGGCCGTGCCGGCCTGCAACATAACACCTTATTTTATATGGGTATTCGCCGGCATGGGGTGGTGCGCCGCGCGGGCGGCTGACTCCCTGGGAGCGATTCACAGCCCGGAGCGCAGATCCCGCACGTCCTGCAGCATACCCCGCAGGATGTGATCATCCCTGATACGTTTGACGCTGCGTCGCTTGGTCGTATTGACGCGGAAGTATTCGGGGCGCAAAACCTGCCGCTCAACGAACTCCTGGAACATGGCGTGAACCGCACGTGTCCCCATGCGCGCGGCGTGCTTCACAAGTCTGTCGCCGGCATGCAGGACGGCGTCCCCCGTGACGCGGTCGTAGCGGTTGATCAGGGCGGATCGCTTGGCCATGACTCTCAACACAGCGCGGGGTGACACACCGCTGTGCGCCGCCACGGCCAGGAACAGGTGTCGGTACAGCCGCTGGAATTCCCGTATTCTTGATCGGCGGGTGGGAGTGAGCAACGCATCATGCTCGGTGACATACTCGGACTTCATGATTTCGACGAACCGGCCAGCGTCCATGTCGGAATCTGTGCCCAGACAATAAAGGGGCAGCTCACGCAGGATGTCACGGACGCAGAACAGCGCATCTGCGGTGATGCCGTCTTCTATTCTGTAGATGCCCGTGCGGGACTGTATGCGCTCGAACCGGTGCAGGATTGACCTGAGACGGCGCAGATGACGGCGCATGGACGTGTCATTCAGGACGATGCCCCGTTGATCGCGGTTATAACCAAGTTTATCAAGCAGTATCTCGTCCTTTGTGTCCTCGAAAACCCTGTCAAACAGCCGCAGCATGGGATGTCCATCGAACTTCCGCAGGGCTGTCTTCCTGCCGGTGGTGAGATAGTCGACGATCTGAACGAAGGTCTGCACGATATATCTTGCCTTGTTCTTCTGCTCGGTGATGGTGGTGGACATTCGCTCCACGTCATCGTAACGGTATTCGTGGTGATAGAGACCGAACTGCCGCACCGAACCGTAATCCAGTACCGCGCCGTTCATCAGCACATTGTCACCGTCCCAATCCAGCCAGCAGAAAATATATTCGCTCTCGAACTGCGCCGCAGTGCGGGCAAAATCCTCACTAACACGCCTCAGAAACCCCCGATACCGGTGTTTTCCCAGCGCGGCGCGCGGCCACTCCCCATTGGAGACCTGACGTTCAATGTAATAATCAACGGCGGACGACAAGTCCTTCAGGCGGTTTTGCTTGAGCATACGAAACAGATGCGCCGGGCGAAGCAGATTCTTTTGTGCGCGCACATTGATGGACGATCCATCCGCAAATGAAATGATCGCCAGGGTCCTCTCGGTGGGAATGCCGTTTTTATGAAAGATATCGCTCATCAGCGCAGCGCACACACCGTCCACCAGTTCCGCCTTTCCACCGGCATAGGAAAACGAATTGTCGCCGGTCTTGAAATGCCGGTTATAAATGGCGACGGCCGGGCTCAGGCATGTTGCGCCGGTTCCGCAGCTGGATATATCCCACGTCACACCACGCTGCGTGAAGCAGCCGTTCCAGATACTTCGACCGTCACCGGACGTCAGTCCCTTTTTACTGGGGTGCTGGCACTGTAAATAGCGTGTTGCCATATACTGGTGAGGGCGAATGTCCTTTTTCGCAAACCGCACCCCGTGCGCGATGTCATACTCATTGATGATTACCAAGCTGAAGGCGTCGAGTACGGCCTTCGATAAGGCGGCATTCAATTGGTGGGGATGGCGCTTGCCTATCAGGCCCATCTCCTTGGCAAGTTCGAAATTAAAATAGAACACCTTGCCGCCGTGACGCGTGCGTGCGGCATAGTCGACATAGGCATCTTGGGAAACTTCACGCCAAGGATGCCGGCCGTTTACCTTATAAAAGCGCCGATACTGCATCCTAACCTGGAAAACCTGGTAATACTTTAATAACTATCGGTACATATCGGCGATTGTTTAGTAATTGTTTGTAAAGGAGAAGACCGCTGAGAAAGGCCCCGATCGGCCACTGCGCCGGCGGGATGCATAGAGGCGGAGATCATGCTCGGGATCACAGGTTACTCCCCGTCCCAATAATCATCCTGGGTCGCCTGACCACGATTGATGAAACGCAGCACCTCAGGTTTGCCGTTCTCGCCGGGGGCAAATTCCGCAAGGACACCGTACTTGCCTGAATCCGGGTACTCGGCGATCTCGGGGGACTGCCGTGTGCTGACGGCAAGGTATCTGAGCTCAGCGCTGGTAGAGGTGTTGATGATCTGGTGGGCCGTTTCCGCCCCGCCGGGTGGGCAGGCGATCACATCGCCGCGTCCGATGGGGTAAGTCTTGTCACCAATGCGCACTTCGCCGGCGCCCTCGATGACGAAAAACATCTCCTCGTTCACCCGATGGCTGTGGAAGGGAAAGGCGCGCTTTCCCGGCGCAATAACAGTGATATTGTAGCCAAGTTTTTGGGCCCCGATTTTCATGCCGATGGCGCCGATGCGCGCCTCGAAACGTTCACCGTAGCCCCACGGATAATATTCCAGATCCTCGATATTGATGATGGGATGAGTCATGGCCGTCTCCTGATAGAAAGGCATCGCGGGTGATGAGCATACTATCCCGTAAAGACCCTTTGCATCACCCCGCCGGCACGACGAAAAACAATGACGCGAGCAGATAGGCCAGAAATGCGGCATGCACGGTGAACCGGGCTGCGGCGGCACCGAGCAGAGTATGCCGATCGTTTATAACATAACAGCCCGGCAGGAAAAAATACCAACAAACCGTGACGCCGGTCGCCCTTGCGCGACGTGGGCTGCGCGAATCGATGCTGCGACAATTATTGATGCTGGTCGTGTTCGGCGTATTTTTCCAACAAGCGCTTTTCCTGCTCAGTGTGCGGCGTCGCTATGACATTGAGATAAGACCCCAGACCCATGATCTGGAAATGAGTGGATATCACCGACCCCACAGTGCTCTTGTAGATGACGCCCTCGGGATCGGGCATGGAGGACTGGAACACAAGTTTGCCGTGCTCCATGAAGCTGGTCTGCACCAACGAGTGTGACATATGAACGATGGCCAAGGTGCCGAGACTTTCCTTTTTGATGAAGGTAAAGTGCGGCTGACTGATAATGGCCGACAGGACCTCCGGGAGGGCGAAGGTCTCGATGACTTTGGTGCCGATGTGGCGCTGATGGCGCTCAATAAACGCCGTGTCGATCTCACGACCGGTCTTTTCTCCGTAGAGCATGATGATGATCCTGCCGATCTCCAGAAACAGCCCGCCCAAGGCGACGCGACTGCGGATATTACCGCTCATGCCCAGCTGCCCGGCGATGATGTCGGCCAGCTGGCTGGTGCCATAGTTGCGGGCGAACACCTCGCGGGTCTGTGCGGTGTCCGACAGCCCCATGAGGGCGATAAAAATGGCTGTCGACTTGGTGGTCTCGGTACCCAGGTGTTTGACGACGTCCACGAAGTTGGTGATATGACCGGAGCGCAATTTGCCGTAGTGTACGGAATTGGCGAGGCTGAACAGGCGTGCAGAGATGGTGGTGCCGAGCTGATTCTTGAGGGGCTCGATCTGTGGCGGACGCGCCTCCTCGTCATCGAGGACATTCAATACCTCGTAGTCAAAGCCCAGATTGATGTCCTCCAGGCTCTGTTCTATGGCGGCGAGCAAACCCTCTTCAGTATCATCGTCGACCTCAGGGGTGTCCTCGACCGCATCCGCCAGTGCAGGATCCTGCACCGTGTCTTGCGCCTCGTCTCCCGTCATGGCCCACTCTTATCCTTATAAAAATCAATAAATTATCATGACCGCGTGGTGCCGCTCACGGTCAAAACCATGTATCGGCAGAATGCCAGGGGGAATGAGGTCCGATCCGCCACCCACGACGGGGCGCGCGGGGCTACTTTGTTGGACGGGTAAAGACGGTCTTGCGACAACGTGGACAGGGCGGGATATGGGCGACGTCGTGGAAGTGCACCACCTCCCCGCAGGCACTGCACGTCAGTGTACCGGGGCCGGTGATTTCACCGGTGTGATACATAGAGGCCTCACGGGCGTTCTGCTCCAGCTGTATCCACTCCAGCTTGGTCTTGTCCGCCGCCTGGGCAAACATGTCCAGCAGCCAGTCTTCCATCAGTTGCAGATCAATACCCAGCCAGGTGCGCAGTTCTTCACCCGTCGTGGCCAGGTGCCGGCCGGCCTCACGCAAATCGCGCTTGACGAAGCGGCCCACCGCCTCAGCCTCGTCTTGGGTCAGCTCGCCGTCCTGTACCGCCGCCCGCTTGGCCGCCTCGATGCTCTGCTCCAATCCCTTGCCGCCGTGGCCCTTGGAACCGAGCAGGTCCTTGACCCGCTCCAGCATGTGCCTGTATGCGCGGATGTGCTTCTCTACGGAGCTGGACTGCGTCATATGTATCGCCTCATGTGTGCAACAAAACCCTACCGCTACGCCTATCGCGATGACAAGACTAGATAACACGATTCTCCGGCCCGTGACAAGGACGCCGGTCAAATCCGGATTCATCTATACTTAAGTATACTGTTGGTCTTTCATTGACGCCGGGGACGGCCCTTAAATTCATTCCTCTTGCTTACCGGAACAAATCAACGCATGAATGCTGTGGTTGAGGCGCGCGGCCTGCTCAAGCGTTACGGCACGCACCTCGCCGTGACCGGCATCGATTTCTCTATTCAGCCGCGGCAGTGTTTCGGCTTTGTCGGACCCAATGGCGCCGGCAAGACCACCACCCTGCACATGATCCTGGGCCGCTCTCCCATGAACGCCGGGACACTCAGGGTATTCGGCCTGGAGATGCCCCGGGACGCCGCGGCAGTCAAGGCGCGCATCGGGCTTATGCCACAGGGCAATAACCTGGATCCGGAATTGACGGTAAGGGAAAACCTGCTGATCTACGGTGGCTATTTTGATGTACCCCGCGCGGTCCTGGCGCGGCGAATCGATCAACTGCTCGATTTCATGGAACTCGCCGACCGTGCCAACGACCGACCCGGCACGCTGTCGGGGGGAATGAAACGACGCCTGGTGTTCGCCCGCGCCCTGATCAATGACCCGGAACTCATTGTCCTGGACGAACCGACCACCGGCCTCGACCCTCAGGCCCGTCACATGCTCTGGTCCCGCCTGCGCCACCTCAAGTCACAGGGCCGTACTCTGTTGTTGACCACCCATTACCTGGAAGAGGCTGAGCGCCTGTGTGATGAACTGGTCATCATGGACCACGGCCGCATACTCGACCAGGGCGCCCCGCAGTTATTGGTGGACCGGCACACGGAGCCCCATGTCCTGGAGATCCACGCTGATATCCAACAGGTCAATGTGCGCCTCAACGGCGCCGGGGACTGCCGCTTGGAATCCGTGGGTGATACCGTCTATTGCTACACCAGCGACACGCAGCCGCTGTTGACTGCGCTCAATAAACCGCCGGGCATGATTTACTCGCACCGCCGCGGCAATCTGGAGGACGTGTTCTTGAAACTTACCGGGCGCGCGTTGCGGGATTAATAAGCCATGTGGGATTTCGGCATACCACGACTCCACCCCCACGCCCTGGCGGTGTGGCGACGCAACTTTCTGGTGTGGCGCAGACTGCTCGGGCCGGCCGTGATCCTGCACTTCGGTGAACCGCTGATATATCTCCTGGGCATGGGCTACGGGCTGGGATTCTTCATCCGCGACATCCAGGGCATGTCGTATCTGACATTTCTAGCCTCGGGGATCGTCGCCTCCTCGGTGATGAACTCCACCTCCCTGGAAGGGACTTACTCGGTCTACACCCGTATGGTGCCGCAAATGACCTACGATGCCATCCTCGCCACGCCGGTGGCCACTGACGACATCCTCACCGGCGAAATCCTGTGGTGCGCCACCAAGGGAATGATCAGCGGCACCGCAATCCTCGCCGTCGCCGCGCTGCTGGGCGCATTCCACACCTGGTCGGCCCTGCTGGCCGTGCCGCTGATGTTTCTCATTGGTCTGTGCTTCGCCGCGCCTGCCATCATGGTCAGCACCATGAGCCGCGGCTACGACTTCTTCAATTACTACTTCACTCTGGTCATCACCCCCATGCTCATCCTCAGCGGTGTGTTCTATCCCGTCTCAAATCTGCCCCATGGGGTGCAGAGCGTGGTGCGCTTACTGCCCCTCACCCATGCCATCGAGCTGGTGCGACCGCTGGTGGCCGGTGGACTGATCAGCCATGCGGCGCTGCACGTGTCGGTCCTACTCGCCTACGCCGGGGCGGGCTTCTACATCGCCGCCATTATGGTACGCCGACGCCTACTGGTATAAGATAGACTGGTCATGTCATCCCCCCATCGCGTAATCCTAGTGCGACAGATTTACACCTTTTTACTCTATCTTTTAACGCCGTTCATCCTGCTGCGCCTGTTGTGGCGCGGATTTCGATCGCCGGCTTACTGGCAGCGCTGGAAGGAGCGCTTCGGCTATCTGCCGTTTCAGGTGGCCGGACCGTCCATCTGGATTCACGCGGTGTCCGTGGGTGAGGCCCAGGCCGCCACCCCGCTGGTGCACGCACTGCGCGAACGCTATTCCCATCACGCCATCGTTGTCACCACCACCACCCCCACCGGTTCGGAGCGGGTGCGCGAGGCGTTCGGTGACTCGGTATTGAATGCCTATATCTGTTACGACACCCCCGGGATGGTGCGGCGTTTTCTGGATCAGCTGCGCCCGGCCATCGCCATTATCATGGAAAGCGAGATATGGCCCAATCTGTTTGAACAATGTGAAGAGCGGGGCATCCCCCTACTGATCGTCAATGCGCGCCTCTCGCCGCAATCCGTCATGCGGTATCAACGTATACCCGGCCTGACGCGATCGACCCTGGCCCATGTCACGGCCTTGGCCGCCCAGAGCGACATCGATGCGGAGCGCTACGTGAGTATCGGCATGGATCCGTCGCGAATCCATCAGACAGGCAGTATCAAATTCGACGTCAAGCTGCCCGTCAGCCTCAAGGAACAGGCGGCTGTGGTCAGGCGCGACTGGGGTGTCAACCGCTCGGTATGGATCGCCGCCAGTACCCACGAGGGCGAGGAGGACATTATCCTGCGCGCCTACGACGAAGTGCGTAAGGCCCAGCCCAATGCGCTGCTGGTGCTGGTCCCGCGGCACCCGGAGCGCTTCACCCGGGTCGCCAATCAGTGCCGCCGGCAGGGCTACAGCGTGGTGCTGCGCAGCGAAAACCGCCCTTGCGACGACGCCACCGCGGTATTCATCGGCGACAGTATGGGAGAGCTGGTGATTTTTTATGCCGCCTCCGACGTGGCCTTTGTCGGCGGGACCTTGGTGCTCATCGGCGGGCACAACATTCTGGAACCCGCTGCCCTGGGAATCCCCGTCCTAACCGGCCCCTACCTGCACAACTTCGAAGAGATCAGTCAGAAGCTCATCGCCGCCGGTGTGTGCGTGCAAATCAACGACGACAAGCAGCTGGCGAACACCGTCATCCGGCTGCTTAAGAATGCGGACCTGCGCTTTTCCATGGGTGAAAAGGGACGCGCCGTTGTCGAGCAAAACCGCGGCGCCCTGGATTCAGTGCTGGAGTTGATCGCTGGACACATAGGCACACCACCTCGACAGGCGGAGCAGCCGCGCGCTGCGGCAGTCAACGAAAAATAACGCAGCCAGCCCGCCAAGCGAGCGGTACCGTTACTGCAACCACTTGTTGATGGTCTCGAGGTCCGCTCGGGACAGCGTGCCTGCCGCCTGCTTCAACTGCAGGATGCTGTTCACGTAGTTATAGCGGGCCTGGGCATAGTCCCGCTTGGCGGCAAACAGGTCGCGGCGGGCATTGAGGACATCCACCGTCGTGCGCGTGCCCACCTCCAGACCGGCCTGGGTGGCATCCAAGCGACTGGAATTAGACACGATGGCCTGGCTGTAGGCATTCACCAGGCTGATGTTCGATGTGACACCCAGATAAGACTGGCGGGCTTGATTGATGGTGGCGCGGCGCTGTTCTTCCAGAACCTGTTGGGCCTGAATAAAACGGTCATGGGCCTCGCGGGTCTTGGACGACACCATCCCTCCCTGAAAGATGGGAAGATTGAGTTGCAGGGCCACTGAGGTATTATTGACCTCACTGCTGCCAAGGCTGCCGCCCCCCGATATGGAATCAGAGCTGTTGACCACCAGATCCAGGGTGGGGTAATGGCCGGCGCGCTGGATGTTCACCTGCTGCTGCGCCACCTCGGCGGCGTGGCGCGCGGCCAGAAGTTGGGGATTCTTGTCCAGGGCGGTGGTGGTCCATGCCTCGATGTCCGTCGGCGCCGGTATGGCCAGCGGCACCTTATCCCCCAACGGCTGCAGATTGTCTTGATAGGCACCGGTGATCACCCGCAGGTCCTCGCGGGCATTGGCCAGTTGATTTTTGGCCTGGATCTCCTGGGCCCTGGACAGATCATAGCTCGCCTGGGCCTCATTGACGTCGGTGATGGCGATGAGGCCCACCTTGAATTGCTGTTTGGTCTGTTCCAACTGCTGCTCGTCCGCCTTGCGCTCCGACTGAGCAAACTCCAATACATCCTCGGCAGCGAGTATATTGAAGTAGGCCTGCGACACCCGCACGATCAGATCCTGACGGGCGGCGGTAAGCGTCTCGCTGGATTCCTTTACCCGCACCCCGGCCTGCCGGTATTGAACAAAGTAGTCGTGGTGATAAATGGGTTGCGTCAGCGTGAAACCGTAGCCATGGCTGTTATAACCCTCTTCGCCACTGGTAATGAATGTGCTTTGAAACTTCCTGTTTTGATCATTGTCAGTAGTGTTGGCCGAAAAACTGAAGTCCGGCAGCAGCAGTGCGCGGCTTTGCGGTTTGACTTCCACCTCGGCCTGGTACGAGGCCTCGGCCTGCTGCAGCTTGGGATCGTTCTGCAGCGCCAGGTCATAAATCCCCAGCAAATCCTCGCCATAGCTCGGGGCGGTTGAACAAAGCAGCGCAGCGACGGCGCTAATGCGAAATAATCGGTTCATTTTGCTCATGCGCATTTACCGCGAAATGACTGATAAGATGGACGTTGCAACCTCCCCACGACGCACCGACACCCTGCGATTGTGAACGATCAGAACACAAACCTGGCAGGCTGCGGTGCATTGATCAGCGGGGGAAGCTCTGTCTCGAACAGGCTTTCTTTAATCCACGCCTGTGGTCCGACCCGGGTTATCAGCAACGCCTCCATGACCGGCGGGTCGCCGACGATGACGAACATCCGGCCGCCTGGCCGGAGATCCGCCTGAATGGCTTCGGGCAGTATCGGTACGGACCCGGTGACGGCGATGACATCATACGGGCCATGCTTGCCCCATCCCCGTGCGGCATCCCCGGCGTCCAGCGTCACATTGCGGATGCCGTGTCGCTCCAAGACCGTTCGCGCCTGTTCGACAAGATCCGGGAAGATATCCACACTGTAGACGTGATGGCCTGCGCTGGCCAGCAGCGCTGCGAGATAACCGCTGCCGGTGCCGATTTCCAGGATGTCATCGGTGGGCCGGATATCAAGGGCCTGCACCAGGCGCGCCTCGACCCGAGGCGGCATCATCACCTGATCGTGGCCGAGAGGAATGTTGGTATCCGCATAAGCCAGGCGAAGGTATGCCGGCGGCACGAATTGATCCCGGGGCACGTCGTCCAGCAGCTTTAACACACGTTCGTCGAGCACGTCCCAAGGGCGAATCTGCTGCTCGATCATGTTAAAGCGGGCACGCGCCAGTTCCGAGTCTTTCACCTGTAAAACCTGTTCCAGCATGATGGTTCCTCAACTGCGGCGGGGATTACGCCGGACCGGCGCCGGCGCCGCATTACAAATGCAGTCCGGATTATGCCACAAATTCCCCCGTGGGATGACAGTCGGCTTGCATAATAATCGGGTGTTATTATATATATAGCCTTGGCTGGCCACACAGCCGGGAACCTGTCCGAATAATCCGCGCGTAGTGACATGATTACCCGGACAGACTCATACTAGGGGTGCTCCATGGGGCATGGGGCTGAGAAAAAACCCTTGAACCTGATCCGGGTAATGCCGGCGTAGGAAAACACAGCATGTGTACTCAATATTTATTGGCAGGTCGATTCCCACCCCTGCGGTAAGCATTTGCTCGCGTTTCCCATTGCCGCACCACGGCTGTGCGCGCACAGCTACATTTAAGTCTCAACAGGGGAAAGTGTCATGACCGCAATGCCCAAAAGCTTCCTCAATCATCCCTTGACCATAGACGAGGCGATTCGCCGCCCGTTTGCCCGGTCACGGAAGATTTATATAGCAGGCAGCAGGCCCGATATTCGCGTGCCCATGCGCGAAGTGAGCCTGTCCGATACGCCCACCCGTCTCGGCGCCGAGCCCAATGCACCCGTCTACGTCTACGACACGTCCGGGCCTTACACCGACCCGGCTATCGAGCTTGACCTGCGCCACGGACTAGCGCAGTTACGTTCGCAGTGGATCGCGGAACGGTGTGACAGCGAACTTCTGGCTGACCTGAGTTCCGCTTACGGTCGCCGCCAGGCGGCCGACCCGACGCTTGCGCACCTGCGCTATCCCCATCGCCGGCAACCGCGACGCGCGCTGCCGGGGCACAATGTGAGCCAAATGCATTATGCGCGGCGCGGCATCATCACGCCGGAGATGGAAGTCATCGCTATCCGTGAAAACCAGCGCCTGGAGCACGCCCGCGATGAGGGACACGCCGGCGAGCCCATGGGTGCCGCCATCCCGCGGGTCATCAGCGCCGAATTCGTGCGCGAGGAAGTCGCCCGCGGCCGCGCCATCATCCCGGCCAACATCAATCACCCGGAACTGGAGCCCATGATCATCGGGCGCAACTTCCTGGTGAAGATCAACGCCAACATCGGCAACTCCGCCTTGAGCTCGTCCATCGAGGAAGAGGTGGAAAAGATGGTGTGGTCGACGCGCTGGGGCGCCGATACCGTGATGGACCTGTCCACCGGCAAACACATCCATGAGACCCGTGAGTGGATCATTCGCAACAGTTCCGTACCCATAGGCACCGTGCCCATCTATCAGGCGCTGGAAAAGGTCGCCGGGCGCGCCGAGGAACTGACCTGGGACATCTTCCGCGATACGCTCATCGAACAGGCCGAACAAGGCGTGGACTACTTTACCATCCACGCCGGCGTGCGCCTGGCCTACATCCCGCTGACCGCCAAACGGGTCACGGGCATCGTCTCCCGCGGCGGATCCATCATGGCCAAGTGGTGTCTGGCCCATCATCAGGAAAACTTCCTCTACACCCATTTCGAGGACATCTGCGACATCATGAAGGCCTATGACGTGTCGTTCTCCCTGGGCGACGGGCTGCGCCCCGGGTCAATCGCCGATGCCAACGATGCCGCGCAGTTCGGTGAACTGGAGACGCTCGGTGAACTCACCGAGATCGCCTGGCGCCATGATGTGCAGACCATGATCGAAGGACCGGGCCATGTGCCCATGCACATGATCAAGGCCAACATGGACAAGCAGTTGGAGGTGTGCCGCGAGGCGCCGTTCTATACCCTGGGCCCACTCACCACGGACATCGCCCCGGGCTACGACCACATCACTTCGGCCATCGGGGCGGCCATGATCGGCTGGTACGGCACCGCCATGCTGTGCTATGTCACCCCCAAGGAACACCTGGGTCTGCCCAACAAGAACGACGTCAGGGAGGGGATCATCACCTATAAGATCGCAGCCCACGCCGCCGATCTGGCCAAGGGCCACCCTGGTGCGCAGCTACGCGACAACGCCTTGAGCAAGGCGCGCTTCGAGTTCCGCTGGGAAGATCAATTCAACCTGGGTCTGGACCCGGAGCGGGCACGGGCTTACCATGACGAAACACTGCCCAAGGACTCAGCCAAGGTCGCCCATTTCTGTTCCATGTGCGGACCCAAGTTCTGCTCCATGGAGATCACCCAGGAGGTGCGTGATTACGCGGCACGCCAGGGTATGGACGACACGCAGGCGGTTGCTTCGGGCATGCAGGAAAAGGCAGTCGAATTCAACAAGCAGGGCAAAACCCTTTACCAAAAAATATAAGCGCCGGGGCGCGGCGAAGGCCGGACCGCTCATGCCGCGCGGAGGAAATATGCGCAACGTCATTCCTATAAAACCCGTCAATATGACGCCGGAAAACAAGTGCAGTTTCTGCACCAACACCAAGTGCTGCACTTACATCACGCAGGAACTGCCCACACCGAGATCGAAGCACGACTTCGATCACCTGCTGTGGCAGGTCTCCCACGAGAACATCTCTATCTATAAGGACGAGGACGGCTGGTTCCTGCTGGTGGAGGGAAAATGCAGCCACCTGGAGCCCAACGGTGCATGCGGCATTTACCATGAACGCCCGCAGGTGTGCCGTGATTATTCGAATGACTACTGTGAATACGACTCCCCCGCCGAAGAGGGGTTTGACCTTCACTTTCAAGACTATAAGTCCCTGCTAGCCTACTGCAGAAAGCGCTTCAAAAACTGGGACAAGCGCTTTGCCTGACCACTGCCGTCCCGCCATGGCGGGACGGTGCAAACGCCGCCTGGTCCCCCGCCCGTGTTAAAATACACCGGCTTCGCACACAATCCCTGGGTATGCGCAAAAAACCGCAGATCTCCAATATAGAAACAGTCGCCAAGAGCCGACTGTTTCACATTGAAAAATTCGACGTGCAGTTCGTCAACGGCACGGTCATGAACTATGAACGCCTGCGCTCGTCCTCTCAAGGGGCTGTTCTGGTGGTTCCGATGCGGGACGAAGACACGGTGCTTCTGATCCGTGAATACGCCGCCGGGGTGCACCGTTATGAACTGGCCCTGCCCAAGGGACGCATCGAGGCCGACGAGAGCCCGGAGGAGGCCGCCAACCGGGAGTTGATGGAGGAAGTGGGGTATGCAGCCAAACGCCTCAGGCACATTACGTCTTTCACACTGGCCCCCGGATACTTCAGCCACGTAACCCATGTCATCCTGGCCCAGGAACTCTATCCGCAACACCGCCAGGGAGATGAACCGGAGGAAATCGAGGTTGTGCCGTGGCGCCTGGATGAACTGACCGACTTGACCAACTGCACCGACTGCACAGAGGCCCGCAGCATCGCCGCCCTGTATATGGTAAGGGATTTATTACACGATGAACGACGAGATCCGTGACGTGAACGATACCACCGACACATGTGCACTGCTGGACGCAGTGATAGGCATCGCAGCCGACGCCGGGCGGTGCATCGTCGACGTATACAACCAGGAGTTCACCATCCAGCACAAGGACGACAAGACGCCTCTCACCGAGGCCGACATGGCGGCTCACGACGCCATTGAGTCCGGCCTGTCCCGTCTCACCCCCGATATTCCCATACTCTCAGAGGAGTCGGCGGCCATCGCTTTCTCTGAACGCAAGACATGGAACAGATACTGGCTTGTGGACCCGCTGGACGGCACCCGGGAGTTCATCAAACGCAACGGTGAATTCACCGTAAACATCGCCCTGATCCATGACCATTCCCCGGTACTGGGCGTTATCCTGTCACCGGTCGGCGGCACCTGCTATTACGCCTGCAAAGGCAATGGCGCTTACAAGGTGATCCCCGGCAACCCCGCCGCTGCGATCCGCACCGCCGCATGGGCCGGCGGACATATCAGGGTGGCCGGCAGCCGCTCCCACGGCAGCGAGGCATTCAACAGCTTCATTTCCCACTTCACGGATCACGAACTGGTGGTCATGGGCAGTTCACTGAAATCGTGCCTGGTGGCCGAGGGCAAGGCGGATATCTATCCCCGCTTCGGCCGCACCTCCGAATGGGACACGGCCGCAGCTCAGTGCATCGTGGAGGAGGCCGGCGGCGCGGTCACCGATCTGCAGCTGCAGCCGTTGCGCTACAACACCAAGGAGTCCCTCCTCAACCCCCACTTCGTCGTCATAGGCGACGCCAACCACGACTGGGCCCGCTATTTGGGAACTGAATGAATCGGACCCGAGTCTTCTACACCTTTTTCCTTTGTAGTCGTTGAAATGTGACCTGACACGATCGGTCTGATCTTGATCGTCTGGGTTCGGGTGCAATCTCAATCGATCAACGCTAAGCGGACCTTGGCACAAATCGCGGTGAACGACGCATCGAGCCGAATTGCGGTCGCTAACATCAAAGACAGCAGGGACCAAATCTGGAGTGAGTCACCCATAGCAGCGGGCACCGTATGAGCTGAGATTTCCGACTCGCCCGAAACGCCCAATTGTGCGGCTTTGATTTTCAAGAACTGACCCCGCCGTCAGCCGCGCAAACCGTCGGAATTATTTACGTATTTGCATCCTTATCTCCATAAACATTGTCCTATTTATCACCAAAAAAACAATGCGATATGACTTATGGCTTAGTCCTTGCCTTATTCCCGCGGCGCACAATTTTTAACTAAATTTTCGGGGAAGGAAAAATATAAGATGAAGAAAATACTGGTATAGTCTGTCGCGGTAGCTTTTGTATCGGCTATTTTCACGCCCGGTGCATGGGCCGCCAATTTCCACATTTCCGACACACCATCCGGAATCGTCTTTTCAGGCGACGGAAATTTCAGCCTTAACGATTGGATAGGGAACACCGCAACGCATACTCAAACTGGCCCCGGGACCGCAACGTTCTCCGGTCAGATCTTTAACCCGAACGGTACTTCAGGCAGCTTGGATTATGCCATTCTGGACCAGAACGGCGAGGTCTCCGATGTGTTCAGTTTATCTTTAGCGGACCTCGGTCTCGGCAATTCCATATTTAGTCTCAATGCCAGTTTTTGTTCCGACGATGCGGTCACGTGCCCGTCGGTCACCAACCCCATGACAACCCATGAGGATGCATTGGGCAATTTCACGCTTGATCTTGCCAGTCTCGATGCCAATCTATCATCTCAAGGCGTTTCAGTGCCCGAACCCGCCACAGTTGCCCTTCTCGGCATTGGCTTGGCAGGAATGGGTTAGCACGAAGAAAAAAGGGCTGACTGTAGTACAAACCCGTCGTTTGGGGTATTCATGAACGGTATTGCGGCGGGCGTTAACGAACGACGGGTATGCGACAGCCCACATCGAATGACTCATCCGTAGTCGTTTTCACCCTTCCGCGCCGTCGATCGCTGTCTGCCTGACCAGGTTGCGGCTACTGCATGCATTGACCCGCAACCCGGTCGTTATATCGTGACAACCAGATGCCCCAGCATCACCACGCCCAGCACTACCAACACAAGACTGAGCACCCACTGCAGACGCCCCACCGGCAGCCGATGCAACAGATAGCCACCTACCATGCTCCCGACGGCGGCGACCAATACAATACCGATCATCAACTTCACCGGCAGATCAACGCTGCCTGCATAGGTGATACCTGATACTGTGGCATTGATCGCGATCAGTATCAGGGAGTGTGCCACGGCGGTAGGCAGGTGGGAGACGCCCAGCAGCACCAGGGCGGGGACCATCAGGAATCCGCCGCCCACGCCCAGCAATCCGGTGACCACGCCCAAACCGGCCCCCGTCAGCACCGCGAGACCACAATGGCACGGTTTATCCTGCGGGCTGTCGTGGAGTTTCACCCGCAGCAGCCACCATGCCACGACAAACAGCAGCAGGGCAAACAACCCCTCCTGGACCAGCGGGTCGATCCACGTGCCCACCCATGCGCCGATGACACTGCCCACCAGTCCGCCCAGGGAAAAAAACACCAGCAGCCTTCGCTGCAGTACCCGCCATGCCCGCTGGTGGGTGGCGGCGATGAGGCTCACGGCGGCGACTATCCACAGGCTCACGGCGATGGCCTGTTTGATGGGCATCCCGGCGCCATACATCAGAATCGGTACCGTCAGCATGCCGCCGCCTGCCCCGAACAGGCCCAACACAAGGCCCATCAGGGGAACGGCCAACCACATCCAAATATTCATATATTCATCCGCGCCGTCAGTCGCTCCGCCGGTATTCGGGCCGGGCCGGATCCCATCCGTGAATTCCGTCACCGGCCTTGTCTCTATCGATGATGCCAGATTCATTATCGAAGGCCACGTACTTTTTCATACATGAGGCCATCAGTAATCGCAAATACGCTGGTCGATAGCCAGTGGTGCCACATCGCTCGAACGCCGCACAGCGGCTGATGACGGTACGGTTATCGACTCGGGCCTCAAACACGGCATGTGTGCGGTAAATGCACAATTCGCGCCGCTTAACAGGCGGCACCTGACTCCGTCCATGCAGACACGTTATTGACGTGGATCAATGAACAATAACGGCATTTATCGATAAAGTGATTGATATGCATACATGGAACACCGGCGCTCATGCAGGGACACCGCAATGAAATGCCTCAACATCCATGGATTGCAACCACAGGATCAATAAAAAAGGAGAATCATCATGGAACACACAAAACATGCGGCACGCTGCGCCGCCTTACTTGTGGGAAGTGGCGCGCTTCTATTGTCCTCAGCCGGATACGCCGCCGAGTGCCCGGGGGCCGGTGATGCCATGGTCCGGGTAGGTCCGCTGTGCGTCGACAAATATGAGGCCTCGGTTTGGTCAAATCCCGACGGCACGGGTACACAGTACGGCGCAAAGAAAGACGACTACCCGGATGGCTTTCCCCACAATGGCGACTGGTCCACCAAACTCTATGCGGTTTCCAAGAAGGGGGTGATCCCGTCGCGCTATATCACCTGGTTCCAGGCACAACAGGCTTGCGCCATCGCCGGCAAGCGCCTGTTGACCAATGCCGAGTGGCAGATGGCCGCGGCCGGCACCCCGGAGGCGCAGAAGGATGACGGGAAAGACAGCTGCGCCACCTCCAAGGGTCCCGTGGAGACCGGGTCCAGGGCACAGTGTGTCTCCAAGTGGGGAGCGAACGATATGGGCGGCAACGTGGCCGAGTGGGTGGCCAACTGGGGACATAGCGGCGATGAACCCTGGTCACCTACGGGTCATGCCTCCACCAATGACGTCATGTACGGCAAGGATCTGGTAGTGGAAGTGCAAGCCTCTCACATCCAGGAGGGCAAGAATCAACTACCTTCGGCATGGGTTCGCGGCGGCAGCTTCCACGACGCCAGCGGCGCAGGCATCTACGCCATCGACATGAGTCGCTCTCCCACGGACAATGCCGCTGTCAGCGGCACGATTGGGTTCCGCTGCGCCATGTAACCTCGGCACCTGATCAACAGCAGCCATAACGGCGGGGCACGCCCCGCCGTTTTTTCATCACACCGCGGCGCCGTCCGGCGGCCGTTATAACCAAATCCCCATCACTCAAACACCCTGGTTATTAACCACTGGTTATTCGCCATTCGCCCGATTTCGACGCTACAATAACCGCTTACGATGCAAGCCCGTGTTACGCCAGCACCGACGGCAAGTCCGCCGGGAGGTGCCGGCGTGTTAATATGACATTCGCAGCGAGGAGAAATATGAGCAGCACCAGCAAATGGATAGAGGGCCGCGTCGTGGGCAGACACCGCTGGACAGAGCGTCTCTATTCATTATTCGTAGACGCCCCCATCGCCGAGTTCCAGGCGGGGCAATTCGGCCGATTGGCATTGGATGTCAACGGCGAACGGGTGGTGCGGTCGTACTCCTTCGTCAATGCCCCCGATGAGCGTCCCCTCGAATTTTACTTTATCACCGTGCCCGACGGCCCGCTGACCCAATGCCTGGTAGCCATGCAGCCCGGCGACCCGTTATGGCTCGCCCCGCGGCCGTCCGGGCTGTTCACCCTCGCCGGGGTTCCGGATGCGCAAAACCTGTGGATGCTGTCCACCGGCACGGCCATCGGCCCGTTTATCTCCATATTAAAGACCCCCGACCCCTGGCGGCGCTTCGACAAAGTCATCCTGGTACATGCCGTGCGTCAGGTGGAAGAACTGAGTTACCAGGAACAGATTCAGAAATTCCGTGATCAGCATCCGCAACAGTTCACCATGATTCCGTTCGTCAGCCGTGAAGACACGGACTTCGCCATCCGCGGGCGTGTACCGGACGCCATCGCCGACGGGCGCCTGGCGGCCCGCGCCGGCGTACCATTGAACATCGATCAATCCCAGGTGATGATCTGCGGCAATCCCGACATGGTACGCGACACAACAGTGGTCCTGGAGGGCCTGGGCATGACCCGGAACAAGCGCCGCGAACCCGGCCAGATCACCATCGAGGCGTATTGGTAATCCACTATACTCAGGATTGTGTCCGTTCAGCGTACACAGCCCACCGCCCGACTTCGGCCACCTTCAATGAGCGCGTATACACCGGAACAGATCAAGACAATCCGCCACGCCGTGGCCGCGGCGCGGGTGGCCGCGCGAAAACAGCATGACTTCAGCCCTCTGACATTCGCCGTGACCTATGTCGCCCATGACGGTGTACAGCTCCCCGGCAATCCTAACGACCCACGCCGCGTACTGCTGGCGCAACGCTTGCTTGAACTGCTGCAGCAAGGCGAGGCGAACACGGATGATGCGGACCTGGCACGGGAACTCCAGCGCGTCCGCACGGAATCACGCTGGGCCGAGGCCGCCGTGTCGGACAAGGTAGTGGGATTCCGCCTACAGCTCAGCGGTGAAACGGCAACACGCCCGGAGTGCCTTACTCTGCTGGGTACCGACCACGGCCTGGGCACAGCCGTATTCCGCAAAGGCGAGGTGGTGATCCTGCCGCCGGGATGCGGCGGCGCCGAATTTATCCCCGTCGTCGAGGACGAAATCGAGCAATAATGCCGGCTTCGCCCCACGTGCGCGCACGTAACTCCTTACAATAATTTCAATAAATCTCATTCTCCACAGCGTATCCCGGGACCGGGGTTGAAACTTCGGCCGATATTGCATACCCTGTTTAACGAATCGCCGGCCATGTCTGGCGTGTGCGGATTGAGGGAGCTTTGGCGGAATAACCGCTTGTCAGCGTGCGTCATTTACATGAAATGACGTCAAATGGCTCTCGGGGCAGACACACCCGAGAGCGGCTCGATGAAAGACCGCGTCAACTGCACGCATGCAGAACGCCGTCATATCACATGCGCCCGCATGGGCGTGTTGAGAGTTTCTAAACAGAATCATTCGCCGGGATCGAGGTGCATCACCCGATCCATCAGCGCCCTTATCGATCGTTTTGATAGCGTCTGCGGGATCGTTAAACACGGGAACGTGTTTCCAGCCCGTCACTATGGCAGAGGGATACTATGAGCGTCACACAAAAACAGCAGTTTGGCCCCAACCCCGTCGCCGTGCGCGACACCGGTCACTACAAACAGGAATACGTCAAAAGCTTCGTCGATAAGTGGGACGAACTGATCGATTGGGAGTCGCGCAAAAGCAGCGAGGGCGATTTCTTCATCAACATCCTCAAGGAGCGCAATGCCAAACGCGTACTGGACGTGGCCACCGGCACGGGATTCCACTCGGTGCGGCTGCTGGAGGCGGGCTTTGAGGTTGTCAGCGCGGACGGCAGCCCGGAAATGCTCGCCAAGGCCTTCGAGAATGCGCGCAAAAGAGGCTATATCCTGCGTACGGTGCAGGCCGACTGGCGGTTCCTGAACCGCGATATCCACGAACAGTTCGATGCCGTCATCTGCCTCGGCAACTCCTTTACCCACCTTTTTTCGGAACACGACCGGCGCAAGGCTCTGGCGGAATTCTACGCCACACTGGAACACGATGGGGTGCTGGTACTGGACCAGCGTAATTATGATGACATCCTGGACAACGGCTTCTCCAGCAAGCACGTCTATTACTACTGCGGAGAGGATGTTACGGCGGAACCCGAGCATGTGGACGAAGGCCTGGCGAGATTCAAGTATTCCTTCCCGGACAAGTCTTCTTACCACCTCAACATGTACCCGCTGCGCAAGGATTATTCGCGTCGCTTGATGCAGGAGGTCGGTTTTCAGAAGGTCGATACCTACGGGGACTTCCAGGAGACCTACCGGGAGAACGAGCCCGACTTCTTCGTTCACGTCGCCGACAAGACCTATGACCGTTCGGACAGCGGGGAAGACTGACATGGCCGCCAATTATTCAGCAGCGGTCAGTACCGCCAAGGAATACTACGACAGCGACGACGCGGACAACTTCTACTACACCATCTGGGGCGGTGAGGATATCCATGTCGGCCTGTACGCCTCCGACGATGAACCCATCTTTGATGCCAGCCGTCGCACCGTGGAGCACATGGCATCCCGTCTGACGAACCTGCACCCGGGTTCGCGGGTACTGGACATCGGCGCCGGCTACGGCGGTGCCGCGCGGTTGCTTGCCGCGCGCCACGGCTGTCACGTGACGGCGCTGAACCTCAGCGAGGTGGAAAATCAGCGCGACCGGGAGATGAACCGGGAACAGGGCCTGGCAAACCTCATCGATGTGGTGGATGGCAGTTTCGAGAATATCCCTTATCCAGACGCCGCGTTCGATATCGTGTGGTCCCAGGACGCCATCCTGCACAGCGGCAATCGCGTAAAAGTCCTGCAGGAAGTCGCACGGGTGCTCAAACCGGGAGGCGAGTTCGTGTTCACCGATCCGATGCAGGACGATGACTGCCCCGACGGCGTCCTGCAGCCCATCCTGGAGCGAATTCACCTGGACACACTGGGTTCACCCGCCTTCTATACCCGGACCCTGGAACAATTGGGGCTGGAGGACCTTGGATACGAGGACCGGACCCCCCAATTGGTCAGCCATTACTCACGGGTGTTGCGTGAGACCGAAGCGCGCGAGGCGCAGATCAACAAGGTAGTCAGCGCCGGCTACATCGAACGCATGAAAAAAGGCCTGCGGCACTGGATTGACGGCGGGAAAAAGGGTTACTTGGCGTGGGGCATTTTTCATTTTCGCAAAGCGTAGCCGTGCCCGGCGGCGCCGTTTATCGGTATGTCTGTGAACGCCGGGCAGTGAAGACAGAGGGCGCCGGCCAGCGACTGTAAAGCGACGAACTTCCCTTCCAACCAAACCATTGAAGCCGCGATGACGCCGTCCTTTCGAGGGGCAGAGATCGATGAATTTCAAATCCGGCGGAATCGGGGCACAGCGGCCAGGCCGCCGTGGCAATTCATTGAATCATCGCCTTCAGCGCCGCATACCGCGGCCGTGAAGGTTGCGCGAATCAGGCCACCAAGGCCTCTTTTTCCGGGGGGTTGCGGTATCGCAGCACCTTCCAATACCCGAACAGGTTGGTGTTGCGCGTCTCCACTACATCCAACTGGGCCTCTTTGAGAAAGCGGTTCAACTCCATGTCGGTGCGAAAGCCGGCAAGCCGCGACAGGGGCGACAACAAGGCTTCCGAGACGCCGATGATGGGGTGCTTGGAACGGAAGTGATTCACGATGAAGATATCCCCGCCCGGCTTACACACGCGGCGCATCTCTTCCACCAGTTTGCGTGGATCGGGCACCACCGAGACCACGTACATGGCAACCACCTTGTCAAAGGTGTTGTCGGCGAACTGCATATTTTCACCGTCCATTTCCAGGATCGCATCCACTTGTGACAAGTCGAAGCGGGACACACGCTGGCGTGCACGATCCAGCATCTCCGTGGAGACATCGATACCGGTAACCTTGACGTTGCCGGGGTACAAGGGCAGCGACAACCCCGTGCCCACCCCCACTTCCAACACCTTGTCACCGGGTTTGAGCGCCAGGCTCTCGACAATCAATTTTCTGCCGGGGTGAAAAATCGGGCCGAAAACCGCGTCATAGACACGGGCATAACGACGATACGCACTTTTGATGGCCTCAATATTCACTCATTCCTCCATACGCAGCTTACGGTGTACATCTCGCCTAGCCGGTGATGTGGACGGGCATTAAAAATCCACTCCGCAACCGCGCACCTGGGCGGGGTCACGACTTTGGCTCACAAAGGCAACCGCGGTTATGAACAGGCAGTCCGTCTGTTGTTATTCCCTGTTATTGCATGCTCGCTACAATCCCGCCGTGGGGCACCCGATGCATGGATAAACACGACCCTTGCCATAGCGCGTGTCGTCTCTATTCTCGGCACATTCATAACATGGGCATGCTGTATGGCTTCTCTTTCAGATGACCGGCGGGCATTCATAGACTGGATTTTGCCAAAAAGTAGCGCATTTCCACAATGTTTACCATCCCCGGCGATGCCGGAATGCAAACGCAGCGGAGTTACGAGCACGGTTTTGAGCTGGCTTGACGAGAAAATACCGCCAAGGCGATACCCGGATGGAGCCATGTGACAGACAAAAACGCGCGCCATATATCACATTTTCATGCCCCCCCGCACACCAAGGCCCCCGCGGCCTTTCGGCAGGGGCTGCCGGGCGCTCTGACGGCGTATCCCGGGGATACGCGGCCTGCCGGACAGAATTAATGGTGGCCAGGGACAGAATCGAACTGCCGACACAGGGATTTTCAGTCCCCTGCTCTACCGACTGAGCTACCTGGCCAGGATATTGCTTATCAACAACCCGGGTATTTAACCGGGTGGCCGTGCCGGAGTCAAGCCGACACCCCCACCCACCGGGCGGGGCATTACTTTACCACAGATGCCGCGCTAACCGCGCGAAATTCGCCGAACCACAGGGCAAATACACGGTAACCCGGCGCTGCGCGTCGGCAGGGCGATTCCCCGATTTTGCACCGTATTTGTACTTTCGCGGTAAACCCCGGGCCATTTACCTGATAAAATCCGTCAGGTATCTATCACCAATGCGGTAATCCGGAAATCACCATGACAAGGACGGGCGTCGTGAAGCACCGGTGGGTTTGGAGCGTTGTCTTCCTCCTTCTCATCGCTTGCAGTGACCATGGAGGGCATAGCCACGCGGCGACACAGGCCCCCAAGGGCATGGTGTTGGTCCCCGCCGGGCCCTTCACCATGGGCAGCGATAAAGTGGACAAAACCGGTATGAAAAATGAGTACGGGTTTACAAAGCCGCTATTTCTCAACGAACACCCCTCTCACCAAGTGTCCCTCAAAGACTTCTATATAGACAAATACGAAGTCACCAACAAGGAATACAAGGCGTTCGTTAAAGCCACCGGCAGGATGGAGCCTTCACCGTGGATCGAGAACGGCTACAACGTGCGCGATGAAAAACTCAAATCTGCGGACGTCGCCAACCTGAGGTGGGTGGCACGGAAGTACTTTAAGATTGAACAGGACCCGGATAGCCTGTCAAAACCGGCCCTGCTCAAAGTCCTGTTCGATGTTCAACACCTGCGTGACAGACTGCCGGTAACCGGCGTCAATTGGTACGATGCCCATGACTACTGTAAATGGGCGGGCAAACGCCTGCCGAGTGAGGCCGAGTGGGAAAAGGCCGCACGCGGCACCGAAAAGCTGGAATATCCATGGGGCAACAAATGGAATGACCACTACCCCAATACCGGCACCGACAGTCGAACCGAAAACCCGCTGGCCCCTGGCGGCACATATACACACGACAAATCCCCCTACGGTGTATTCGATATGGGCGGCAATGTCACGGAATGGGTGGCCGATTGGTACAAGCCCTATCCCGGCTCCACATACAAGAGTGATTTGTTCGGCGAGAAACAAAAGGTCGCCCGCGGCGGCGCGGCCAGCAGCGGGCACTATGCCTTGAGCGTGTTCTACCGCACCGCCCGCCGCGCGCACGCCGATCCCACCATGATGTCCAACGACCTTGGATTCCGGTGTGCCGAGAGTGCAGAATAAATTTTTCAGCAGGGCCGCTGAAAAGGAATAAACACGCCGCTGTCGCGCACCCTCACGGGATGCCATTGCCCCCGGGCAACCTGGACTTTCCCTCTGTTACCCTTTTCCGCTCCCCTGGGGCACATAGCCCTCCGGCTTCTTTGAGCCGCCGCCGAAGAAGAATTTCTCCATTTCTTCACGCAGCATGGTGCGCGCCTTGGGATCCAGTGCGTTGAGGCGGTACTCGTTGATGAGCATGGTCTGGTGTTTTAACCACGCCTGCCACGCCTCGCGGGAAATATTCTCGAAGATCCTCTGACCCAGTTCCCCGGGATAAGGCGGCGCCGCCATGCCTTCGGCTTCGCGGCCGAGGTAGACGCATTTGACCGTGCGTGTCATGGTGACTCCTTAACAATAGTGACAGGTGCGGATATTGATTTAACGGCGCTAAGGCCCGTGCAGCGGCCGCTCACCCCGGCAATGTGCGGCTCAGCTCATTGAGCAGACGCTTGACCGGCGAGGCCAGCCCCCGTGCATCCGGCCTGCGGGGATTGTACCAAACACACTGCCCCCCTTCCATGACGCGCGGATGACCCGCCCTGTCCAGACGCGCATACACCGGGGTGATATCCAGATGAAAGTGACTGAAGGTGTGCCGGAACGCGGGCCACTCCTCGATACCGCTGACCGTACATTGCAGAGTTCTCTCGCACCACTGCGCTGCGGCCGCATCCGCCG
>CAYXAX010000001.1:27614-47623 GCA_964463055.1 uncultured Gammaproteobacteria bacterium
CTCGGGAAATCCCCACAGCCCGCCCCACAATCCCGCCGGCGGGCGTTGGGTGAGCAGTACTTCGCCGCCGGGATTGCACAGCATGATAAAACGCGTGGACCGCACCGGCAGGCGCTTGCACGGCCGTGGCGACGGGAAACTCCCCTGGGCGCTGCTGTGCAGCGCCGCGCAGTCCCGACTCAGCGGACACAGGTCACAGCGCGGATTTGACCGCGTACAGATCGTGGCACCCAGGTCCATGATCGCCTGGGTATAGGCCGCCGCGTGGCGACGGGGCGTATAACCCTGAGCCAGCGTCCACAGGCGCCGCTCCACCTCCGGACGACCCGGCCAGCCCCCCACGGCGTGATAGCGGCACAGGACGCGCTTGACGTTGCCGTCGAGGATGGCGTGGGCCTGTCCACCCGACAGGGCGAGGATGGCGGCGGCGGTAGAGCGGCCGATGCCCGGCAACGTCTGCAGGGTCTGTATATCATCCGGCAGTTCACCGTCGTACCGCTCGATGATGACCTGGGCGGCGCGGTGCAGGTGCCGCGCCCGTGCATAGTAACCCAGCCCGGTCCAGTGGTGCAGGACCTCGTCAAGCGGCGCCTGCGCCAGAGCCGCCACATGGGCAAACCGCTGCATAAAACGCGTGTAATAGGGAATGACGGTGGACACCTGGGTCTGTTGCAGCATCACCTCCGATACCCACACCCGGTAAGGTGTCGGGTCGTGCTGCCACGGCAGGTCCTTGCGTCCGTGACGGTGGTACCACCGGAGCAGGCAGCGGCTGAAGTCTGAGTTGTCCGTGGCGGCTGAAGTCACTTGAACATCTTGTCTTAGTTATTTTTTCAATTTATCCAATAGTTGCTGGATTTCATTGGCATGCTGCTGCAGCTGCTTTTGGATCTCCTTCCTGACCCGGCCCTTCACGTGTTCCTTGAGATAACCCTGCACATCCGGGGCGAACGAGGGCTTGGACAGGGTGCCGCCGATACGGATGGGGATGGTGACCCCTTTGAGGTCGGCCAGGTCCGCGCCGCCCTGGCCTGCGGGCGTGGCGACGATCTTGGCGTTCACGCGGTACTCAATGTGCTCGGTCAACAGGCTCACCTCTCCATTACCGGTAACTCGCAGGTAAGGCGTCTTGGCGCTCAGATCGTGATTGCGCACCACGCCGTCGGCGGCGGTGAGCGTTGCCGACAGCTCGCTGAAGTCCGTCTGTTGCGTAGCGCCGGTGTCGCGGGGCTGGCGTCCCTGTATGCGCGCACTGGCATCGCCTATCAACCGCACGATATCGATGCCGTGAACACTGCCGTTGCTGAGTTTAATGTCGGCGCTACCATTGAGTCCGCGGCGCAGCTGTGCCGGATCCGCCGGCAGGGAAAATCTGGCGTGCACCGTGGCCTCGCCGGTGATCAGATCGCTGCCCTGATAATCCTTCAGCAGCGGTCCCAAATGCACGGCGTCCAGCGACTCATCGAACGACAGCATCGGCGCGCGACCGCGGGCATCCAGTTGGATGTTGCCGCGATACCGGCCACCATACAGCGTAGCACTGGGATGGACGCTGATCACGCCGTGCGCGGCCTTGACCGGCAGCCTCACGTCACTGGCGATAAGCTTGGCGGCCCTGAAGGTACCGAAATCCAGATCACCATCCATGTTGAGCGCGCGCAGTGTCTTCACCGGCAAAGCCGCGGCCCCGGCCGCCGCCGCGGCACCCGGTGTGCCTATCGGCACCTGTCCCTGAGAGGCAGGCGGGAGATAGCGATCGAGGTCCAGGTTATCCACGTGCAGATTGAACCTGATCATGGGCTGTTCGAAATCACTGATACTCAGCGTTCCATTGAGCAGGGAATCGTCCATTTCGGCGTGCAGGTAACCTATGTCGAGGTGGCCTGAATTGACATCGAAACTGACCTTGGCGGTCGCGGCGCCGAGCACATCACTGTCCTCGGTAAGAATCGGTGACTTGGTAAAACGGTTGATCAATTTACGCGCATCCAACCCTGTTATCTCCAATTGGCCGACGGCCGCGGGCTCATCGCTGAGCTGCTCAACACGCGTGCGTCCGGTAATCTTCGTCCCCAGTGTCTCGGCGATGATATCCGACAGGGTCAAGGCGTGTTTCGCCGAGTCGAAGCGCGCCGCGCCGCGCAGCTTGAACTGCAGCGATCCGCCCGGCAGCCCGGCGCCGGTCATGTCCACATTGAAGTGCAGATCATCCACGCCGTAAAGCCCTTTGGCGGGCTGTACCAGACCCTTGCCGTAGAGCAACACTTGACTCTTTATCGCGCCAGGCCGCGCGCCGGCGTCAAAACCGATACGCAACTCAAAGGGCTGGTTGGGCAGAATGGTCCCGGTACGCAGATGGAGGTGGTCGACATCGATGCGGCGCCCCGTCGCCCGGTTATCCCAGTCAATCCTGGCCTGATTGATGCGCACCCCGCCTATGGCCAGCGCCGCCAGATAGCGCTCCGCCCGCTCACCCGGCGTCGTATCGTCGGATATGACCTGCTTGCGGGGGCTTGCACGCCCCCCCAGATCCTGCCAATTGGAGTCGCCCGCCTTGTTTGTGACCAGATTGAGGGTCATGCCGTCCAACGTCAGGGTCTGGGTCTCTATTTCGTGATTCATGAGCATGGGCAACAGCCGCGCATGAACATCGGCGCCGTCCAATTCGGCGAACGGCCCGGGGCCGAACCCCGCGGGATTACTCAGCGTCATATGCCCGAACCGCACACCCAGCCAGGGAAATACCGACAGGCGGATATCGCCCTGGATAGCCAGTTCCCGGCCGGTCTGTTTCTTGACCCAGTGGGTGATCTGCTGCTTATAGTCGTTGGCATCGAAGATAAATGTCAGGTACAACGCAATGGCAGCGAATACGGCCAAAAGTGTCCCGACCACCGCAGCGACTAACTTGATGGCTGTTTTCATTTACTTTTTATACTCGCCTGATTGCATCCCGCGGGTCCTGAGTGGGGATATTGTGGTCCGACATCGCCTCGAGCGGCGGGACAATGACGGGGAAATCCCGTGAATTGGAATCGGCCCCGTCAATTATGATATTCTAATCCGCTTCCACTGATCTCCCTCGATCTTTTATATTAAACGAAACGCGGGTTCGATGTTCCACCCGCAGGCGCATACTTTTAATGTGAATTTAGAGGAGACGGAGTTGAATGGCGACTGCTGAACAATTACCCATCCTGCTCAAAAACAATGATCATGCCGGCCCCGGTTTCCTGCACGTATGGGCCTATGACAGCGGCGACCGCCTCAAAAGAGCGGCCAAGACATGGATCTGGTTATGGATCGGCGCAGTAATAGCGTTTTACCCCCCCCTTCTAATCCCGGGCCCACACTTGGCCGTTACGATCCCTTTGAGTATTGGCCTGTTCATAGCGGGCCCCGTAGCAGCCTACCGCCGTTACCACGCCCTTCAGACGTCGGAAAAGGCCACCGGGACCTGTCCCGTGTGCCACAACGACGTCAGCATCCACTTGGAACCCAAGGAGCGCCCCGAACTGTGGAAATACTGCCCCTCCTGCAACAGCCCCCTGCAATTGGTCGAACCAAGCGACAAGGCTGATGTGGGCGGTGAAAACTGACCCCTCATGCGCGCTGTATTCAGTATCTTTCTGCTGTTCGTGATGATCATCAGCGCCTCCGCCACGGTGATATTGATGCTTTATTTGATGGGCGTCATCGGCGGCAAAGGCAGCGCTTGATTTGCGCCCTTCATCGGTGCAATGATGACTTTGTAGCTGCGCCGCAGCACGCGAATATACCAGTCACCATCTACGTCAGGTCCGTGCCTATGAGTGATTACTGCATTCTCGTCGCCGACGCCATGCGCGCCCGCATCTTTACCCTGGAACCTTCGGCATTTCCAACGGAATCCACCCCGCGACTGGTGGAACAGCAGATGGACTTCGTCAATCCCGAGGAGGGCATTTCCGGAAGTGAGCTGTGGGGCGACACGCGCTCGGGGCGGACAAACGCCTCCGACGGCAAGATTCACGGCTACGACGATCATCGCGAGCAGCATCTGGAAGAAAACCGGCGCCGATTTGCCCGCCAGATCGCAGCTCAAACCATCCGCCACGCCATTGATCACCAGGCCAAATCGCTGGTGGTGGTGGCGGAGAAGCACATGCTGGGACTACTGCGCGAGACCATGGACATACCGTCCAAGTCCAAAATCAAGTTGACCGAGATCGCCAAGGACTACTCACGGCTCTCCCCCCAGGAGATCCATCACCACTTGGCGGAGGCGCAGATAATTCCGGCCATCAAAAAGCCCGCAGCGCGCTGACCACCGCGACTGGAGCGGGTGATGGGAATCGAACCCACGTATTCAGCTTGGGAAGCTGATGTTCTACCATTGAACTACACCCGCGCGGATGCCGGGCAAAAGTTTGACCCGTTTTGGTGGTCGAGGTCAATCACTCACTGAATGAAGTTTTTCGTATCCGATGGAAATCTACATAAACGGTGAAGCGCATCAGGTGTCTGAAGACACCACGGTAGCCCGGTTGCTGGAGCAGCTCCACTTGACCGGACGGCGTATCGCCGTGGAGATCAATCACGAGATTATCGGCCGTGACCGCCATACCGCCCACGGCTTGGCTTCGGGTGACCGCATCGAGATCGTGCACGCCATCGGCGGCGGCTGAGGCACCGCCGCCCGCCATTGAATTCGGACATTACGCCTGGTTTCCCAAATTCACGTTTCACCCCCCGGCGCAACCGGGGTAAAATTCAATCATTCACCAGTGGATATCTTAGTCATGAGACCTCAACCCGTCGCGACCCATGCCAACGAAGACCTGTTGGTCATCGCCGGCAGGCACTATCACTCCCGACTCCTGGTGGGCACCGGAAAATACCGGGATTTCGATGAGACCCGCGCGGCCATCGAGGCCAGCGGCGCCCAAATCGTCACGGTGGCCATCCGCCGCACCAACATCGGCCAGGCACCGGGAGAACCCAATCTGCTGGATGTGCTGCCCCCCGACCGATACACCCTGCTGCCCAACACCGCCGGCTGCTACAGCGCCAAGGACGCTGTGCGCACCGCGCGCCTGGGGCGCGAGCTGCTGGACGGCCATGACCTGGTCAAGCTCGAGGTGCTGGGGGACGAGAAGACCCTGTTCCCCGATGTGGCCGAGACCTACCAGGCCACCGAGACTCTGGTCAAAGAAGGCTTCAAGGTCATGGTCTACACCAGCGATGATCCAGTGGCAGCCAAGCGCCTGGAGGAGATGGGCTGCGTGGCGGTCATGCCCCTGGCCGCGCCCATCGGCTCCGGCCTGGGCATTCGCAATCCGTACAACATCCGCATCATCCTGGAACACGCGCGCGTCCCCATTCTCGTGGACGCCGGCGTGGGGACCGCCTCCGATGCCGCTATCGCCATGGAACTGGGCTGTCACGGTGTGTTGATGAATACCGCCATCGCCTGCGCCAAGCACCCGGTCCTCATGGCCTCCGCCATGAAAAAGGCGGTGGAGGCCGGCCGCGAGGCGTATCTTGCCGGGCGTATGCCGCGCAAACTGTACGCCAGCGCCTCTTCCCCCGTGGATGGCAGTTTCCTCTGAACAGCGCGCGGCGCCCACCGCTGTGACCACGGCGCCGCCGCGCACGGTGCACAGCTACGCTGCCCGCGGGCGTTTGACCAAAAGTCAGCGTCGCGCACTGGAAACCCTATGGCCGCGCTACGGCGTGGAGGCCGGCAGCGGCCCCCTGGATCTGCAAGAACTGTTCGGCCGGCACGCGCCGCGGCGCATGGAGGTCGGCTATGGCATGGGCGACGCCCTGGTCGCCATGGCCGCCGCCAATCCCGACACGGACTACATCGGCGTGGAGATCTATCCCCCCGGCATCGGCAGTACCCTGAAGAAAATCGATGCCGCGCAGTTGCACAATGTGCGCCTGCTGTGGGGCGACGCCACACAACTGATTTCCACCCTCATTCCCAACGCCAGCCTCGAGACCGCATATATCTTCTTTCCCGACCCGTGGCCGAAAAAACGCCATCACAAACGCCGCCTGGTGCAGCCATCCCTCACCCATATGCTCGCCGGGCGTCTTGCACCGGGCGGCCAGCTGCACCTGGCGACGGACTGGGAGGACTACGCCGCTCACATACTGGAGGTCCTCAGCGCCACGCCGGGACTGATCAACAGCGCCGGCGCGGGTTGCTACGCCCAACGTCCCCAGGCGCGCCCGCTGACGAAGTTCGAGCAGCGCGGGCAACGCCTCGGCCATGACGTGTGGGACTTGGTGTTTACGCGAGTATAAGACGCCACCATGGTCATTCGTCGTCGCGGCGTGTCTCGACTGCGGTCAACTCACCCTCATCATCCACGTGAATGAGAAACTCGATGGGTCTGCAGCACACCTGGCAATCCTCGATGTACTGCTGATAGCCGGCGGAGTAATCCACCACTGTGGTGAATGATTCGCCGCAGTACGGGCAGGTGACCGGGTGTTCATCAATCATGCCGGCTCCGGTAAGAATATCTCCAACAAATCATTGAGGTAACGCTGCCCCTGGGGCGTGGGGCGGATGCGGCATTCATCCCACTGCACCAGCCCCTTGTCACGGGCGGCGGTGAGCCCCTCGTAAAGTACCGCGGGCGCCATGCCGGTGTGAGACTGGAACAGCGATATGTCGAAACCGTCCACCAGCCGCAGCGCATTGAGCATGAATTCGAACGCCGCATCCCGCCGGGTAAGCACCTGATGTCCAGCGGCGGCCGGCGCCGTACCCGCCCGCTGCACATACTGAGCGGGTTGCTTCACTTTCCAGGTACGCTCGATGACGTGGCGGCGCGCGTCGGTGACCTTGCCGTGGGCCCCGGCACCGACGCCCAGATAATCACCGAAGCGCCAGTAATTCAAGTTGTGACGGCACTGCCGGTTGGGCCTGGCATACGCCGACACCTCATATTGGACATAGCCCGCAGCGGCGAGCAGTGCCTGACACTGAAGCTGCATGGCCCACAGGGCCTCCTCGTCGGGCAGGCCAGGGGGATTGTGATAGAACGGCGTCTGGGGTTCAAGTGTCAACTGATAATGGGAGAGGTGTTCCGGCTGCAGCTGCAGTGCCGCGCGCACATCGGCCAACGCCTGTTCCGTGGTCTGGCCCGGGAGTCCGTACATGAGATCCACGTTGATGTTGTCGAACCCCGCCGCGCGGGCGCCATGAAAAGCGCGCAGCGCCTCGTCTCCGCTGTGTATACGCCCGATGGCGCGCAGCAAGGCGTCGTCGAAACTCTGTATGCCGATGGACAGGCGATTCACACCGGCGCTGCGGAACCCGGCGAAGCGCGCCTCGTCGAAGGTCCCGGGATTGGCCTCCAGGGTGATCTCCGCCCCGGCTGCCAGGCGTAACCGCGCCGCAGCGCCGTCCAGCACGGCGGCGATCGCGGCGGCGGAAAACAGGCTCGGCGTGCCGCCGCCCATGAACACGCTGTCCACGACGCGATCCACGCGGCGCTCGCCTTCCCACGCCAGGTCCTTGATCACGGCCTGAACATAGGCCTGTTCCGCCAGGGTACCTTTGAGTTCGTAGGAATTGAAGTCGCAGTAGGGGCACTTGCGCACGCACCACGGCAGGTGAATGTACAGTGACAGAGGCGGTGCGGCGATAAACTTAAACATACGCGATCAATTGAGAAATCCGGCCTTGAGTCCGTCCATAATAAACTGTACCGCTAGGGCGGCAAGCACCATGCCCAACACGCGGCTGATCACATTGGTGCCGGTCTCGCCGAGAAAGCGCATCAACCGGGCGGCGGTAAGCAGCGAGATCAACGTCAGGGTCAGTACCGCCAGCAGGATGACCAGCATCCACATGACAAACACCGGCGGGTGGTCCGTGGCGGCCATGAGGATCACCGTGGTCAGGGCCCCGGGGCCGGCGATGAGCGGAAAGGCCAGGGGGAAAACCGACACGTCCTGGCGGTGCTCGGCCTCCTGCTGTTCCCGCTCCGTGGTGGAACGCAGCCCCGACTGGCGGGCGAATACCATGTCGATGGCGAGGAGAAATAACAGCACGCCGCCGGCAACACGGAACGCCGCCAGGCTGACCCCCAGACTGCGCAGCAGCAGATCGCCGCTGAAAAAGAACACCAGCAGGATCACCGCCGCCAGCACGGTACCCTTGATGGCTATGCGTCGCTGCACATCCGCCGCGACGCCGCGTGTCAGGGCGGTGAACATGGGCGCCAGACCGATGGGATCGAGCACCACGAACAACGCGGCAAAGATATGTAACAGGGAGTTCATAACCGGCGAGGTTGCATTTCCGTCACGAATATTCTATTTAAGAAACCAGCTCGCGGGCACTGCGCCCGTCTCACAACCTGGAACACAGCCTGACGAACCGTCCCATGCCGGCACGCGTATCATATGAACCACCCCGGCGACACCGCGTGTGCCGTGCCGCCTTTGCCGCCGGCGCCGCCCTTCTGACAGCCTGCGCGGCCCAACCGCCGGCGGTGAACCTGCACGAAAGCATGTGCAGCCGCCCGCTGGCCGTGACGCAGGCCAACGCCCCGGCGCTCACACCCGCTCAGCGGAGCAACATGCTGCAACACTACGTGAAATCCATTCGCGACGAGATCTCAAAACATTGGTTCCGGCCCGCCACCGCCGTCAGTGGAACACAATGCACTGTGCACATAAAGCAGCGCCGGGACGGCTGCATCCTGGAAGCGGCCGTGACGGGGTGCAGCGACCGCAATCACCTCAAGAGCTCCGTGGAAAAGGCGGTACACCTGGCCTCCCCCCTGCCCCGGGCGCCGCACCCGGCGGTATTCGACCCGGCAGTGGTCCTACTCTTTCGCGTTCCGTGACATGGCGCCGCACGACTGTATTCTGGCGATAATATCGCTGGTGGAACACCCCGGCTCATAATCGAGTACCTCAACCCGCCCACCCGCGGCCGTGACGTGGCGGTAACCGACCACCGTCTCCGGGGTATAGTCACCGCCCTTGACCAGCAAATCGGGAGACACCCGGGTGATGAGCCGCTCGGGGGTATCCTCACAAAACGGTACCACCCAGTCCACGGCACTCAGGGCGGCCAGGACCTTCATACGCTGTTGCACTGAATTGACGGGACGTTCAGGTCCCTTCAAACCGCGCACCGAAGCGTCGTCATTGACCGCCACGATGAGCCTATCCCCTAGAGACTTGGCACGTTCCAGGTAGGAAACGTGACCCGCGTGCAGGATATCGAAGCAGCCGTTGGTCATGACCAGCGTCTGCCCCAGCCGGCGTGCCTCGGCAACAAGCGCCACCAGCTGTTCCTCGGACACCACGCCGCCATGGGTTGCATCATGACCATGAAGTGCCCGCTCCAGTTCTGGCACGGTCACGCTCGCCGCGCCCAGTTTACCCACCACAAGACCCGCCGCCAGGTTGGCCAATTCCACCCCGTTGGGCAGATTCCCGTCAGCCGCCAGCGCGGCTGCCAGCACGGCAATAACCGTGTCTCCCGCCCCGGTCACATCGAATACCTCGCGGGCGTTGGCAGGGAAATGGCGAGCGGTGGCATCGCGCTGAATCAAAGAAATACCTTGATCACCGCGTGTGATGACCAACGCCTCCAGGTCCAGCGCCGCGCACACCGCTTGAGCGCGCGCCATCAATTGACCCTCATCGTCGCAATGGCCCGCCGTATTTTCGAATTCCGTCAGATTCGGCGTCAACAGAGTTGCCCCACGGTAACGATCGAAGTCGCGCCCCTTGGGATCCACCAGCACCGGCTTGCCGGCGTGGCGCGCCGCCGCGATGAACTGTGCCGGATCGCTGAGGGTCCCCTTGCCATAATCGGACAGCACCACCACATCGCACGTCGACAGGTGCTGCCGAAAGCGCGCCAAAAGTGACGCCTTGGAGCAGGCGGCGAATCCATTCTCGAAGTCCAGGCGGATTAACTGTTGGTGACGGCTCAGGATGCGCAGCTTAATGACGGTGATGCCATCGCGGACATGCTCCATGTCCGCAACGACACCCTTGGACAGCAAATCGCGTTCGAGGCTATAGGCGCTCTCATCTTCCCCCACAAAACCCATGACGGTGACCTGTGCACCCAGGGAAGCAATATTGAGCGCCACGTTCGCAGCACCGCCGCATCGCTCCTCAACTTGACACACGCGAACCACCGGCACGGGGGCCTCGGGGGAAACGCGCGAAGTGTCACCGGTCCAATAACGATCCAGCATGACGTCACCGACCACTAACAGACGACTTTTTTCCAGGCGGGGAAGCTTCATGAATTGAGGACCGTATAGCGCGTCAGAATTGCGCGTATCATAGCATAATAGACGGGCCGCCAAACTCGGTGGCCCGCGGCGGCAACCTGATGGAAAAGGCGTTAGACGGTGATCGAGGCGTATTGTAAAACCGCATCATCACGATAGCGGTCAGGCGAAAGGGAAGCGTTTGAATTCGGCCCTGAATACTCAGTCCGACAAACGACACAAGTCTGTTTTCACCCGACAGGATCCAACTTTGGCCGCAGCCGCGGGTGCGGGGATGGCTTAAGCCGTTCAGACTCGATGAAATCCAGCACCTGGTCGACCGATATTTTGTCCATGGAAGGAACGGCGCCGTTTTTCGGTGTAACAGCATGCAGATTCTGACGATAATTCAGGACTACACCACAACCAAATAATCCCACGGTTTCGACGCCAAGCGAAGCGGCAATATTCATCAGACCGCTGTCGTTTCCAATAAATAGACTGCATTGGCTGATCAGAGCCATACTCTGATTTAACGGTCGATCAACCATCAGCACCGGCGTTTTGCCCTTTTGCCCGGCCAGTGCGGCTATCTCACGCGCAGCCGCGGCGTCGTGTTGCGCGCCACACAGAAAAATGGTGAACTCGCCATGCGGATCGATGCGAACGGCCAGATCGGCAAAATACTCCAGTGGCCAGCACTTGCGCTGCTCGGAGCTGCCGATACCAAAGCCGATCCATGGCTTGGGTAAATTCGAAAATCTTGACCGGGCTTCTGTTAACGCCGTCGGATCCAAGCTTAAATCCCTGTTTTTTATATCAATACCATGCAGGCTGAGGAATGCGTCGCCGCGTTCGATGCAGCTCTTTTGTCTAAAGCTCGGGTGCAGACAGCGCTTATTGGTCAGAAACCCCCGCTGTAAACCCCGAACGCCATAGCCTACCCTGACTCTGATGCCCGCAAGGGTCGCGGCGATTGCGTATCTTGGGCTATGGTGCAAGATCCATACATGTGAAAAATTATGCTTCTTCAACTCTCTGGCCATGCGCCATACCGACATCAAAGGCTGTTCCCTGGACTGCAGATGGTCGATCCATATAAACTCTTCTACAAAGTTCTCATGCTGTAGCAACTGATCCGCCAGGGATCGTGACTTCGCGAAAAGCGATATTTTCTTGGCAGCGGTGGTTTGCGCAATCGCGCGCAGATGGGGGACAAACCAGACCATATCGCCGATACCGGGAAGGGCCTGAATTACAAGAACTTTTTCATCTGCTGAAGGCATTTTTCGCACCCGTTGACCGTTCGCCGCACGAGCACCTGCTGTGTTTAGTCATGCCGGTAAGTGTTCGCCGCAACAATTCAAGTGTCAGTGACTCGTAAACCGCCCCTGAATTTTGCAATTCTACCGCGTCGCGGACAAGCGCTGGAAACAAAATGATCCAGACATCCGCCCCATTCCTGCCGGACTGGTGACTCAGTCGAGTGCGACAATGCACAGCGATTTCCTGAGGCAGTGCGTCATCGTGCGCCCCAGGAATCTCAAAGTGGGGACAACGTCCCTATGCGATCCACACCTGCCTGAAACCGGAATACCCCTGCGAATTGGAAAGCTGGACGACCTCGCCACCCGGCTGAGTCAAACGCGTATAGGCCTGTTAAAATCCCACAATCAGGCGCTGCCGATAGTAAAGGAGGCTTTTTGCCGACCGTGACTCACCGCCCTGCACTGCGAGCGGAATTTTTTGTTAATCCGAAGTATTGGCCACTATGGGTCGGCCTGGGCTTTATGTGGTGTGTCGCCCATACCCCGTTTCGATTCCAGCTCATGGCGGGCCAGGGTTTGGGAAAGGCATTGCGTATCGTCTTGAAGCGCAGACGTGCTATCGCCTGGACCAACCTGCAGCTGTGCTTTCCTGAACTATCGGATCGCGAGCGATTGGCGCTGCTCAGGGAGCACTTTAAATCCTTGGGAATGGGTGTCGTGGAAACCGCCATGTGCTGGTGGACGCCCGCGAACCGCCTTCAATCACTGGTACATGTGGAAGGGCTGGAAAATCTTCAGCGCGCCCTGCAGCAAGGCAAGGGCGTGATATTGCTCAGCGCCCATTTCACCACCACCGAGATCGGCGCCCGCCTGCTGCACCTGTTCGCCCCCTTCCATGCCAGTTACCGCAAACACAACAATCCGTTGTTCGAGGTCATCATGAGGCGTGGAAGGGAAAGGCATTGCCAGATGGCGATACCCCGCGGTGACATCCGCGCCTTCCTGCGCAGCCTCAAGCAGAACGTCTCGGTATGGTATGCCCCTGACCAGAACTATAGCAGTCGGCACAATATCGTGTTTGTTCCGTTTTTCGGCGTACTGGCAGCGACCATCACTGCCACATCACGACTGGCTCAGATGAGCGGTGCCGCTGTCGTGCCCTATTTTCCCCGACGCTTGCCCGACGGCAACGGTTACCAAATAACCATTCTCCCGGCCCTGGACAACTTTCCCGGACCGGATGTGAAAGAGGATACCCGGCGCATCAACCAAATCATCGAACATGCCGTGCGCATGGCGCCCGCTCAATATTTGTGGGTGCACCGGCGGTTCAAGACACGCCCCAACGGCGAGGCTCAGATATACTCCCTGCCCGCCAAGGCAAAACGCTGCGCACCCGAGCGAAATAACACCGATCACCCTAACAGCGGCACCGGCACTTGATTGCGCCAGCGGAATACACGCCATGGGTCCATTCACAGCACTACGGTAGTGGTTTTTTCACGGCTTCCCGCTGCCGCAAGGAGATCTTCCATCATCATGCCGGATCGACAAAACACCCTCGTCCACGATAATGCCCCCGCGCTGGAGAAGCAGCCGCTCACCGTGATCCAGATGCTGCCCGCGCTGGACGCCGGCGGTGTAGAAAGAGGCACCGTGGATCTGGCCGCTTACCTGGTAAAACAGGGACATCGATCCATTGTCATATCCGCCGGAGGGCGGTTGTGCGAGCAGCTCGTCGCCGAAGGCAGCGAGCATCTGAGCTGGGACGTGGGTGCAAAACGCCCGAGAAGCCTTCTGTGGGTGCGGCGGGTGCGGGCGCTGCTGAAGGCGGTACGCCCCGATATCCTGCACCTGCGGTCGCGCCTGCCCGCGTGGATCGGTTATTGGGCATGGCGGGGGATTCCCGTGCACCGGAGGCCGGCGTTGATTACCTCTGTGCACGGGTTTTACACCGTCAACCGCTACAGCGCCATCATGACCCGCGGAGAGAGGGTAATAGCCATCTCCCATTGCATCCGCGACTATGTACTGCGTGAGTATCCGCATGTCGAACCCGCGCGGGTTCGGGTCATCCCGCGCGGCGTGGATCGCCAGCACTACGCCTATGGGTTCCAGCCGCCGCGCGAATGGATGGAACAGTGGTTCGAACTGCACCCTCGCAGCCGCAATCGCTTCATCATCACTCTTCCGGCTCGGCTTACCCGCCTGAAAGGCCACGAGGACTTCATCAGGATAATAGCCGCTCTCAAGCAGCAGGGGATGCCTGTCCACGGCTTACTCGTAGGCGGCGCCGATCTCCGCAAGCGCGGCTACGAGGCCGAACTGCGACAATTGGTAGAGAGTGCTCAGCTCAGCGGCGATATTACATTCGTCGGTCATCGCGGCGATATGCGTGAAATCATGTCGATATCCGATGTTGTGCTATCCCTGTCCAACAAACCCGAGGCCTTCGGGCGCACCACCCTTGAGGCCCTCAGCATAGGCTGTCCCGTAGTGGGATATGACCATGGCGGCGTAGGTGAACAGCTGGCGGCCCTATTGCCCGAGGGACGCATCACGCCCGGCGACTGGCGGACGGTCGTTGATCTGTTGCTGCGATGGCACACCTCCCCGCCCGGCGTCCCCGACAGCCATCCTTACACACTGGAGAGGATGCTGGCATCGACGTTGGATGTCTACCGGGAGGCAATCAACGAGAGACGTGCCACCACCCCCGGTGGCGTGGAACCAGGCGCTTGAATCATCTCACGCACTATCGTATCGCTGGTATAATCGCCGCGATACCAAAATCTTGCCGTCACGGAGTATCTGAATGCACACTCCGTGCGCCGGACCATGATCAATGACTGAACAAATCGAGGAGACGGGTTGGCGGTGAACACCGAACCAAGCGTTGCGAATTCAGCAGGCGGCAAGCTGGACTCCAGACTCCTGGCCGTCGCCCAAGGACTGGTCATCCTGTTGCCGATATTCTTTTTTCTCGGGCGGGTAGCCACCGATGTGACCGTTTCGCTGGTTGCCCTGCTGTTTCTCGCGCGCAGCGCCATGACACGGGATTGGTCATGGACCCGCAGCGGCTGGTTTCGAATTGGCATGATCCTGTGGCTTTGGACCATGATCATCAGCGCCTTTGCAGTGGATGTATCCCTGTCTTATCAGCAGGCAATATTCTGGTGGCGATTTCTGGTATTTGCAGCGGCCCTTCAGTGGTGGGTCATGGACGAGGCATGCATGAAGCGCATTCTCATCGTGGCGACTGTGGTTGCGACGGCGGAGGCGGTGGATACCTGGGTACAATACCTCACCGGCACGGATCTTCTCGGCTTCCCCCGCCCCACCCCCTATCGACTGTCGGGCCCTTTTGGCAATCATGTACGTGCGGGAAGCTGGCTGTTTCGTCTGATCTTCCCGGTGATACTCGGCAGCTTCGCCTGGCGCATGTGGCAGCGCAGCCCGCGCATCGCCAGCACATCACTGGTGGTATTGATCATGGTGCTCGGTGGCGCGATGCTGGTCACCGGCGAGCGCCTGGTTTCGGGCCTGATGATACTCGGCCTGGCCCTCGCCGTCATACTGCAAAAGGGGGTGGTGCGCCGGGCAATTATAACGGGATTCGCCCTGGTTATGGCGGTGGGCATCACAGCCGCCATCACCAATCATAAGATTGTCAATCGATACGTCGGTCAGACCATGACCATCGTCAATGACCTGGGAGAGTCGGGATACGGTGAGATCTGGCAAAGTGCCCTGCATATCGTCTCACAACGCCCCATCATAGGCGTCGGGCTCAAGAATTTTCGTGTCGCCTGCCAGGACCCGGACCTCGGGCTACCCGCCGACTTCGGTCTGCGCTGCGGTACTCATCCGCACAACCTTTATCTGGAGTGGCTGCTGGGCTCCGGCGTCGTCGGTCTGGCCTTGTTCGTGTGCCTGGTTGTGGCCTGGCTGAGACTGCTGGTTCCTCCCGCCTGGCGCGGCACGACAAGCCAATGGTTGTATGGCCCCGCCATTTTTGTATTCCTGATCCTCTGGCCTATTCGACCGAGCACCAGCTTCTTCTCCAACTGGTACGGCGGGATGTTTTATCTATCGCTGGGTTGGGCACTCGCCGTCGTGCGCCAGTCATGGCGGCAAATTCCACGCTAGGCATACAAAGGCGCCCGGGACCTCTTTTAATGTTCGTGCGCGCGCAGGCCCAGGAATAACCCGGATGCCTCCGACGATTTCAATCCTTCTAACGATCTACAACAAGGCGGCCCACCTGCCCGCGACACTGTCCAGCTTGTATGGGCAGGATGGGGCCGGTACGGACTTTGACACCGATTTCGTGTTGATCGATGATGCATCCACGGACAATTCCATCGCCACAGCCGAGCAATTCTTTTCCCGGCACGAGGCTTGCGTTGCTTACATTCGAAACGCCAGCAACGAGGGGCCCGCAAAATCCCTCAATAAAGGCATTGCCGCCGCACGGGGTCAGTATGTTTTTGTGTTCGATGCCGATGACATTGCCCCCGCGAATACATTACGTACAATGCTGATGCTGTTGTCCCGGGATCGATTGGACTATATCTACGGGCGCTCAACCAGGACAACGGTTGCGGCGCCCGCGGCTTTCCTCCGCCGCCTGCCAGCGGCCCCTCCCTACATTGCGAGTTCCCGACCATGGCGGCTTACGCGTCAACGCGGCATCGTACATCCCGTCGTTCTGGCACGGAGGGATATACTGCAAAAAGCCGGGGGCTGTGACGACAGCGTGTTTATCCAGGACGAATCACTGGCGTTACGCCTGGCCTTGGCGGCCAAGCGGGCTGGCTTGATCGACGCGCCATGCCGTTTCGTACTGATCGGCAGCGGCGAAACCGGCACGCACAACAACGCCGGGCACCTCTCGCGCAACCGCGCGCAGCAGCATCATGACCAATACCTGACATATATTCATCTGCTTGCGCACCCCGGACTGGCACGCGGAGAAAAGGCTTGGCTGGCGCGTAAGGCCATATCGCCGTGGTGGAAGTCATCACGCGAAAACGGCTTCCATCCGTTCGTATTCGCGCTCTATCTTCTCAGCCGGGCATGGCCCATGCTGATATTGAGATGGATGCGCCCACAACTGGACCGGTACTTCCTGTCACTACCCAACGTCCGTAGAGTTTCATCACAGTAAGACTGGGCCGTGGCGCCGGATACGGGTATCGCGGCTGCGTCCTGCTCTCATACGTCGGCACATGCGGTTGAATCACACGGGCGCTCTGGACACCCGGCATACTTCAACGCTCGCCACGCCGGAGCTGAATATCACGGCGCAATGTGCGTTATCAATTCGAAGGCGGCCTCGGGACTGATCAATTCCATGCACGAATGATGCGTACAGTGCTTACGATAGCAATTGATGCAGAAAATCTCCGCCTGGAGCGTGTGCACACTGCGCCCTATGGGCCGTGATCGCAGCGGATCGGTGGGGCCGAATATGGCCAGCATGGGCCTGCGGGCGGCGGCGGTAAGGTGGGCGGTGCCGGTGTCATTTCCCACGATGACATGCGCCTTGGCACAAAAGGGTATCAGGTCGAGCACCTCTGTCTGCCCGCACAGATTCAGCGCCTTGTCGCCACAAATCCGCTGAATGGTCTCACACTCTTCGGCCTCGTCATCGGCGCCCATCAGCACAATGCGGTCATAGCCCGCTTCGCACAGGTAAATAGCCAGCGAGCCGTAGCGCAGGGCCCCCCAGCGTTTGAGAGGGGCGGAGGCCTGACAGCCCGGGAAAAAGACCGCAAAGCGTCTTTCGGTCAACCCATATTGTTCGAGCAGTTGCTGCGCCCGCAGGCGGTTGCGCGTGGGCACGTGAATGACCGGATGGGTTGTCGTTACCGGGATACCCGCCGCACTCAATGCAGCTTGCTGAAGCTCGCTGATGTGAAAGTGGTGGGCAAGTGGCTCGGGAGCGACGTTGTATGGATAGCGCGCATGGTTACCGAGTATGTATGGCACTCGCGCGCCACTTAGCTTAAGCAGCGTGAGCAGAAGGCGTGAACGATCATTAGATTGCAGATCGATGATCAGATCGTAGGCACTCCTGCGGATTTCGCGCAGCCAACGCAGTGACGCCAGCGGACCTTTCCTGCGCAGTGCGAAGGAGATGACGCGCTTGAAACGCGGATCCTCACGGAACAAACCGTCCCAAGGGGGAAGGGTGTTGATATCGATCTGCGCATTTGGAAAAGCGCGATATACGTCTTCCATGACTGCGGTGCTGAGAGCGATATCACCGAGCGCACTCCACTTAATGATCAGAATGCGACGAATCTGCGAATGCCCTGCCAGCGAATAGGCCATAGGGCGCCTCCCATTACGGAGTTCGTCATCCGCCAACGGCGTCAAGCCCCCGCGTGGTCTGCGGCGGATAGTTGTCGATACACCGAGATCATCTTGTCCAGCGTGTGGCGCAACTCGAACTGCGGACACGCTCCTACCTCCAGGGGCTGCTTGAGAATGTCCGCGACCCTCTGCGTCAGTGTTCCCATGTCCTTGACGGGTGTGCGGCCCTCGCGAAAGGCCTGGCCTAGAATCTCGCCCACCGCACCGCAATCGTAACCCACCACGGGCACGCCCAGCTGCAGCGCCTCCAGCACGGTGCGGGCGAATGCCGGGGGTTGCGCAGGCAGGGACAATACCAGATTGGAGACGCTGAGTATGTTGCGGATATCCTGGCGGTAACCGGTCAACACGATGTTGTCCAGATGCCTGTCCGTCACATGGCGGCGTAGATCGGCGGCATAGCGCTCCGCGCCCGGCACCTCGCTGCCGACGATGAGGCCGTAGGCCTGAATCCCCTGCTCACGCAGGCGCTCTATCACGTCCATGAATTCATAATGGCCGTTGCCGGGAATCAGCGTACCGGCCAGGGTCACGATATGGCGGTCGATGAGCTGGGGATACTGGCGATACCACTCCTGCAGCCAGTGAATGTCGGGGCGATAGCCGTGGGGAAAGTAGCGCTCGTCGACGCCGCGGTATATGACCTGGATCTTTTCCGCATCGGTGTCCGGAAAGCTTTCCAGTAAACGCTGCTTCACGGCGCCAGACACCGCGATGATCCGCTCGCCGTAGGTCACCACCCGGTTGAAGCGTTTGGCGGGATAAAACCCGTGGGCGGTGGTCACCAGGCGCGGGCGCCGCCGGGGGTCCATGCCGCGCCACGCCCGGTAGGCGATCCATGCCGGCCCCAGACCAGCGGCGTGCAGGACATGGACCTGCTCCCGCTGCAGCAGCCGGCGCAGCCTGAGTACCCAGCGATGGGAGAACATCGGCTTGGTCGCGAGAGGCCATGCGACGTGCTCACCGCCCCGGGCGGTCAGATGCGGTACCAGCCGGCCCGGCGAAGAGATGACGATGCTGTGCTGCTTACGGCGCGTCAGCTCGGTGGCGATTTCCAGGGTGTGATGTTCGAGATCGCCGCTGTCGAGGCGGGGCAGTATATGCACCACGGTCATGATGGGCTGTGGATCCACCTCACCCCGATGATGGATGCGCGCAGTGGTTGGCGGCGGCTCCCCCCCGCCCGGCGGCCCGGAACGATACAACACTTGATGATCTACACAATACCCCAGATGATTTCGCCCCGAGCCGCAATACGCATTCCGTGTATTGTTGTTATTTCCAGCAATGCAATCACGCCGACCCCGATCCACCATGAACCAGAGCCGGCCCGGGCGGCAGCCGTTTTTGTTCAGCTCTGCTTAAGTATGTAGTCGGCACCGCAGTAAGGACACTTCACCTTGCCGCTGGCCTCGATGGGCAGATAGACCTTGGGGTGTGAATTCCACAGGCTCATGCCCGGAAGCGGACAGTGCAGCGGCAAGTCCTCTTCGGTGACTTCGTAGCAGTGCTGAGCATTGGGCTCGATGTACTTGGGTTTGGGTTCCGAGTTGTTCGTCGTCGCGGTAGTTTCGATCACTTCATGCCCTCCCCTGACCGGCCCCCGCTCGGGGAGCCTGCCCCTATTTTACCAGAGTCAACCACTCCGGATATTCTTTTCTCCGACCGTGGACTTGGTCAAAATACATGGCCTGCAGGCGCTCCGTAATGGGCCCACGACCGCCTTCGCCGATCTGCCGCCCGTCAACCTCTCGCACCGGCGCCACCTCGGCGGCGGTGCCGGTAAGAAACACCTCGTCGGCGATGTAGACCTCGTCGCGGGTGATGCGCTTTTCCTTCACCGGTATGCCGATCTCCTCGGCAAGGACAAAAATGGTATGACGGGTGATACCGTCCAGGGCCGACGTGAGTTCCGGCGTATACAGTACCCCGTTACGCACCACGAAGATATTTTCCGCGCTGCCCTCGGCCACATACCCCTCGGTATCCAGCAACATGGCATCATCGTAACCGCATGCCAGGGCCTCGTTCAGCGCCAGCATGGAGTTCAGGTAATGGCCGTTGGCCTTGGCCTTGCACATGGATACGTTGACGTGGAGGCGGGCATAGGACG
>CAYXAX010000002.1:0-47262 GCA_964463055.1 uncultured Gammaproteobacteria bacterium
AGGGTCCCACCAGCATGTCGTTTCACACCGCCTGGGCCATGCTCGCCCTGATGGCCGCGGACGATGTGAGTTCGCCGGAGCTGTACAAGGGCGCCCAGTACCTGCTGCGCAATCAAGGGCACGACGGCACCTGGGGCGAATCCTGGTACAACGCCCCCGGTTTTCCGCGCGTCTTTTATCTCAAGTACCATGGTTACAGCACGTATTTCTCGCTATGGGCGCTGGCGCGCTACCGCAATCTGCTGCGCCTAGATCAAATGCCTGTTGACGAGTGACAGGTAAACAAGAAAAAAGACTGGTGCGAGCCGCGGGGAGGGGATTCGTGCACTTCAATATGCATCTCTTGCGCATTATTACGCACCGCCGCTTTCAGCACCGTTCCCTTTGAATCATGACAGCCGCCGAGCGACACGGTGATGCGGCTGGATTCACTCTCGGCATCGCCGTCGCACTGCCTCAAGAGGCGCGGGCGATCGCGCGCCACTGCGCCGCGTATATGCACGCCCCGCGCGGAGAGGACGGTGTATTGCTGGAGATCACTGGTGTCGGTGGCGAACGGGCGGCCGCAGGTGCGCGACGCCTCGTCGCCGCAGGTGCAGACGCCTTGCTGAGCTGGGGTACCGCTGCCGGGCTGCAGCCGGGGTTCAGTCCCGGTGCACTCCTGGTCCCGGAGTCCGTCATCGCGCTGGACGGCGAGGCCCTCGATACGGACACGGCCTGGCACCTGCGCATCCGTAAAAGACTCGCCGAGCGCCTTGATGTGGTGGTTCAGCCCATCGCGGAGAGTGCATCCGTGCTGCGAACGCCCGCCGATAAACAGACTATGTCCGCCGCCACCGGCGCAGTGGCGGCGGACATGGAAAGTGCCGCGCTGGCCCGCGCCGCGCGCCAGGCCGGCATCCCATTCCTGGTCATCCGCGCCATCGCCGACCCGGCTTCCGGCACGATACCCGACAGCGTCAGCGCCGCCATCGGCGGTGCCGGTGAGGTCCGCATTGCCAAGCTGCTGGGGTCCCTGCTCATGCGCCCGCGCCAATGGCCGCAGCTCATTCAACTGTCGCGCTGGTTCGGCGCCGCTCAGGACACCTTGATGCAAGCGGCCAAACGCGCCGGTCCGTTCATGCTGGCCAATGTGGATGAGGGTTAAAGTGTTTCCTGCCGCGGGTTTACCCTGTCCGCGCATTGGGTAGCTCTGTCATTGATAGTCACATCACGATCGCCCGCCTGTTAGGCATGTGGCATGCCTGCGCCGGGGTTGGGTCGCAGTCACGAGGTATGACAAACCACCCTTAACATCCAAGGCGGCCAATCCGTGTTCAGATCAAGATTATTGTATTTGGGTCGATTTAAATGAAAACTATTATATGGATCAGAGAGAACCTACCCTGTTTACCAGGGAAGGCGGAATATAAGAGTTTTTGATAAGCGCAAGGAAGGAGTTGAATCAAAATCATAATCCCAAGTTTATATCTGTTGGCGGGAATTGTTGCGTATGGAATGATTCAGCACTGGCTCTTTGCTGAAAAATCGCCCCATCGTTCGAGTTATTTATTATTTTCGGGCATGTGCCTGTCAATAATATTGTTTGCGATTTTTGGCGCGAAAATCCTGCACTCGGTAAATGACGCCGAATTCATCCAGGCACTTCGAACGAATGTCGCCGCCGGGCTGTTGCTGGTTGCTTTATTTCAATGGTTTATCGCCGAATACACAGGCAAAAGATCAGTGCCGGTATTGGCGGCGGTGACGCTGTATATCGCCGCGTTGTTTTTGGTGAATCTGATAGAGCCCTATACTCTGCAATATGACCACTTCGGCGGGATTTATAAACTTCGATTGCCATGGGGGGAGGTTATCACGCGCGGGAAAGGCCATAACGGCGTTTGGGCATACATCACGATCGCAACGGTTTTTTGTATTTTCGTATACGCGATTTATGCCCTGATCGACCTATACCGCCGTACCGGCCGGCGCGCGGCAGCGTGGATGCTGTTTGCCACCGGCTTGTTTTTCATATGCGGCATCGAAGGCATACTGGTACGGCTTTCTGTTATCCATTTCGTCGCATTAGGGTCTTACGGGTTTCTCATGATGCTCGCCGTGATGGGGATGACGCTGACCCGCGAAATGCAGCAACAGCTCCGCACCTCCGAGGAAAACTTCCGTTCCATCCTGCGCAATGCCAGTGACGGCATTCATATCATCGACAGGGACGGGAACGTGGTCGAGGCCAGCAACGCGTTCTGCGATATGCTGGGCTATAGCCGTGATGAGGTGCTCGGCATGAACGCGTCGCAGTGGGACGCGCAGTCCGCTGACAAGGATTTGGGAGGGGAGATCAGAACACAGCTGTCGCGGTCGGTTCGTTCGCAGTTCGAGGCCCGTCACCGACGTAAAGACGGGTCTGAGTTCGATGTGGAGGTCAGCGGATTGCCGCTTATGCTCGGCGGCAGGCAGGTGATGTTCAATTCATCGCGCGACATAACTGAACGAAAGGCTAATCAGAAAAGGATACAACATTTGGCCTACTATGATCAGCTTACCGACTTGCCCAATCGACGGCTCCTTGATGACAGGCTCAATCAAGCCTTGTCATCCAGCGCGCGCATCGGTCGCTATGGGGGGTTGCTGCTGATCGACTTGGATAACTTTAAAACCATAAATGACTCCGTTGGCCATCTTTCTGGCGACATGATGCTGAAGCAGATCGCCGGTCGCCTGTCTGGCATTGTTCGAAAGAGCGATACCGTGGCCCGTCTTGGAGGCGATGAATTCGTCGTCTTGCTGAGAGATTTAAGCGAAACTGAAAAAGACGCTGCATTTCAAGCGAGGGTGGTCGGGGAGAAGGTTCTTCAGGTGCTCTGCCAGCCCTATCTGCTGGGCATGAGGGAGTTTCGCTCCAGCTGCAGTATCGGAATTACAATGTTCAAGGGCAATCACCTGTCAACCGAGGACTTGATCAAGCAGTCCGATATCGCCATGTATCAGGCCAAGAACAGCGGCCGTAATAACCTGCGCTTCTTCGATCCGGAAATGCAGGCTGATATCAACAGCCGCGCGTCTCTTGAGGGTGATTTGCATCTGGCGCTTCAAGACCAGCAGTTCGCTTTATATTATCAGATCCAGGTCGATAGCTCGTCACGCCCAATCGGGGCGGAGGCCTTGATTCGCTGGATACACCCCAGGCGCGGCCTCGTCTCGCCCGCACAATTTATCCCGTTGGCGGAAGAAACGGGGTTGATCATATCCATTGGACAATGGGTTTTGGAAGCGGCATGCGCGCAGCTTAAGCTGTGGCGTCAAGATCCACTCGCCCGAGATCTCACGCTTGCGGTAAATGTCAGTTCAAAGCAATTCCGCAAGGCGGGTTTCGTAGAGCAAGTGCGGTCTTGCATACAGCGCCACGGCATCAACCCTGAGCTCCTGAAGCTTGAGCTCACTGAGAGCATGCTGTTGGATGATATTGAAGACACCATTTCAACCATGAATGCCCTGAAGTCGATGGGCGTAAACTTTTCATTGGATGATTTCGGCACGGGTTATTCATCGCTGCAGTATCTCAAGCGCCTGCCGCTCGACCAGCTGAAAATCGACCAATCTTTTGTGCGTGATATCGCCGTTGACAGCAGTGATAATGCGATAGTTCGCACCATTATGGCGATAGCTAAAAGTCTTAATCTCAGCGTTATTGCCGAAGGGGTGGAGACGGAAACGCAACGGAACCTGCTCTCAGAGATCGGATGCAGGCATTTCCAGGGCTATTTCTTTGCCAAGCCGGTGCCCGCTCATGAACTGGGTGAGCTGTTCCGGCGAAGAACCGTCCCCGCCTGAATCCTGGGTAATCGGCCATGGTTTTCGACACCTCGGGTCCTGTAAAGCTGCCCGCGTGTCCCGCGGACAGGCCGGCTGCGCCGGGGTCTCAAGTCGTGGAAGACTGATAAAATGCCGTGTGCGGCAGCGGTCGTCAGGGCATTCTTCTGGGTAACTTGCAACGCGTTACACAACTAATACTGGCTATAAGTCGTATTCCTGGTGTAACGCCGGCATCTCGACTTCAGTCCCCTTCAGCAGCCCGGCGAAGTGTCGCATGGCGTCTTCCTCGCCGTGGACCAGATATGTCTTTTTCACTCCGCTGATGCGGTTGTGCCAGGCGAGCAGTTCCGCCTGGTCGGCATGGGCCGAGAAACCGTTGATGGTATGGACGTGGGCCTTGACGGTGAACTCCTCGCCGAAGATGCGCACCTGGCGGGCTCCGTCGATGATGGTGCGGGCCAGTGTGCCGATGGCCGCGAAGCCGACGAAGATAATGCTGGAGTCCCTGCGCCACAGGTTGTGCTTGAGGTGGTGGCGCACCCGCCCGCCGGTGCACATGCCGGAACCGGCCATGATCACGGCGCCGCCGCTGATGCGGTTGATAGCCATGGATTCGGAGGTTTCGCGGGTCATATGAAGGCCCGGCAGGTCGAACGGATCGATGTTGTTCCGGAACTGCCTGGCGACCTCCGGGTCGTAGCACTCGGGGTGGCGGTCGAAAATCTCCGTGGCCGAGATGGCCATGGGTGAGTCGAGAAACACCTGCATGGAGGCGGGCAGGCGGTTGTCCTCGATACCCTGGCGCAGGTAATACAAAACCTCCTGGGCGCGCTCCAGGGCGAAGGTGGGGATGATGACGTTACCGCCGCGCTTGAAGGTGTCGTTGATGGCTGTATACATTTCTTCCACCGATGGCGCGATAGCCTTGTGCCGCCGGTTACCGTAGGTAGTCTCCATGATCACCACGTCGGCATGGGGCGGTGTGACAGGATCGCGCAACAGCGGTCGCCCGGCGTTGCCCAGGTCTCCGGAGAACACCAGCGACCGCCGCTGGCCGTTTTCCTCCAGTTCCAGGAAGATGCTTGCCGACCCGAGGATGTGGCCCGCGTCCAAAAAGGTGGCGCGCACGCCCGTGACAAGGTCAACGGGTTTGCCGTAGACGGCGGTGCGCCCGAACTGCTCCAGGCAGTTCAGCGCGTCCAGCGTCGAGTAAAGCGGCACGGTGTGTTGTGCCTTTTTGTTGCGCCGCGCGGCCTTTCGCGCCTGATAGCGCGCCTCTTCCTCCTGCAGCCCGGCCGCGTCCAGCATCACGACGCGCGCCAGTTCCCGGGAGGCGGCGGTAGTGATGATCTCGCCGCGAAAGCCGCGCTTGACCAGCAGCGGCAGGCGCCCGCAGTGATCCAGGTGGGCGTGGGTGAGCAAAACGATATCGATGTCAGCCGGTTCGAAACCGAACGGCTCGGCGTTTTCCTCGTCCAGCTCGCGGCCGCCCTGGTACATGCCGCAGTCGATGAGGATGCGCTTGCCCGCGCAGTGAATCATATGGCATGACCCCGTCACGCCCTGGTCGGCGCCGTGAAAAGATATTTTCATTGTCTCTCCTTCAGTCCGGATACAGCGCCGAGCCGTTGACCTTGTGCCAGTGCAGGATGCCGTCCCAGACCTCCCGAGGTTCCTCGGCAAACCAGAACAGCTCCCTGTCCTCCGGGTCGATGACCCCTTCGTCTACCATGAAGTCCACGTTGACCGCCCGCCGCCAGTAGGCCTCGCCCACCAGTACCACGGGTACCGGCTTGATGGTGCGGGTCTGGATGAGGGTCAGGGTCTCGAACAGCTCGTCGAAGGTGCCGTAACCGCCGGGAAAGGCCACCAGGGCCTTGGCGCGCATGAGAAAGTGCAGCTTGCGCAGTGCAAAGTAGTGAAAACGCACGCACAGCTCGGGGGTCACGTAGGGATTCGGGTATTGCTCGTGGGGCAGGCTGATGTTGAGGCCGATGGATTTGGCTCCGATGTCGTGGCTGCCGCGGTTGGCCGCCTCCATGATACCCGGGCCGCCGCCGGTCATGACCACCACCCGCGAGTCCTGGGGCCCGCCGCCGGCATCACCCACGATGCGCCCGAACTCGCGGGCCGCCTCGTAATAGCGGCTCTTGTCCAGCAGCCGTTCGGCCACGGCCAGGCGCGCCTCGATGTCCACGTTGCCGGGATTTTCCGCCAGCGCTGCACGCAGCTGCTCCGTCTTACGGCGCGCGGCGGCGGGTTCGGGGATACGGGTGCTGCCGAACACCACGATGGTGTGTTCCACGCTGTGCCCTTCCAGCAGGTATTCCGGCTTGAGGTAGTCCAGCTGCAGGCGCAGTCCGCGGGTATCGTCCCGGTGGAGAAAGTCCACATCGCGATCCGCCTCGCGGTAACCGGGACTGGACATAATTGCCTCGATGCGGCGGCGCGCCTCCGGTTCATCCTCCTCCGCCTTGGGGATCTGCCACGGCAGGGGTTCACGGCGGCGGTGGGGGTGCGCAGGGTGCGGAATGCGCAAATCGTCGGGGTTCGGAGTGGTACCGTTCTTCTTCATGAAAAAATGTAATCACAGGCCCGGTGCAAATGCAACTCGCGGCGCCGCCGGATGACGGGCGGGCGGTACGTCACTGTCCTGCCCGCCACATTACCTCTCACTTCGGTTCCGGACCCTGGGTGACCTGCACGAATCCGTCCGGGCGTATCTTTTTGGCGAACGCCGCCTTGACGTCCTTGGCCGTGAGATTGATGAAAATCTTCGCCGCCCGGATGGGTTCGTCCAGCGGCAGATCCAGGTCGGCGCGTGACAGCAGGCCGGCCGCGATGCCGCTGGTGCTGGATTCGGATAACGGGATCTTGCGCAACATCAGCGCCTTTGCCCGGGTCAGTTCTTCCTCGGTCACCGGCTCCGTCTGCATTTGCTTCAGGTCGCGCTCGACGATGCTGCGCGCCTTGGAGACATTGGGTGGGTCGCAGGCGTAGCTCACCATATACACGCCACGTGTCTGACCGACATTGAACGTGGATGAGACGAAGTACACCAGGCCGGTGTTCTTGCGCAGGTCACGATACAAACGCGAGGCATAGAACGCGCCTCCCAGGACGTGGTTGCCCAGCTCCAGGGCGTAAAAATCCGGGTCGGTCACGGTCACGTCCACGGTCTGGCCGAGCATGACGTTGTCCTGCACCCGACTGCTGTCTGGCACCACGGTGCTTGACGCCTTGTTGCGCGGCACTTTGGGGAACAGCGTGTCGGGTTTCGGGCCCTTGGCCTGCCACTTGCCGAAGTAGCGGCTGATCACGTCCTTGGCCTTCTCCGGTGTCACATCGCCGATCACCACGATGGTGGTCATGTCCGGGCGAAACACTTTGTGGTAGTAAGCCTTTACCTTGCTGAGGGTCACCGACGAAATGGAACGTGGCGTGGAGTAGCGCAGCGCCGGGTCGTTCTTGGGAAACAGGCCCTTGTGCAGCGCGCGTCCGGCCAGGAAACCTGGGCTCTTCAGTCTGCCCCTGGCCGTGTCGGCAAGCTGTTTGCGCGTCACCATGAATGCCTTCTTCGGCAGGGCCGGGTGCAGTTCGTTGTCGGCGAGCAGTTCGACGCCGCGCTCGAAGTGATCACTCAATGTCTCCACGTAAAAGTCTGTGCCCGACGATTGATCGGCGGCGATATCGTCCAGCGCCTTGCGGAATGCAAGCCGGTCCAGGGAGGCGGTGCCGTAGGAGAACAGGCTGTCAAGGATACCGGACACACCGTCCTCCCCTTTGGGAGTTTGTATGCCCGCATTGGTCTTGATAGTGCCGTATACGCCGATGGTAGCGCTCACCGTCTCCGGCTGCACAATGAGCTTGATGCCATTGGGCAGGACGGATACCACCGGATTGACGGTGGATTTCGGGACGGTCAGGCGGTTGAGCGACTTTTGCGCCCATGCCGGCAGTTTGACCTCCTTGGTTTGCGATCCGCCGAAAGTCTCTTTGCCGCCGAAGCTTTTGGAGGATGTGGGTTTACCCGACGGTTCGGGCGTAAGGACGGCGGTGATTGCATGATCCATGTTCAGATACTTACGGGCCACCCGGTTGACGTCCTTCACGGTCACCGCTTTTATGGCGTCGATCTCATCCTGGGGGGAGTTCAGGCCCATGGCCGCCACGGCATCGGACCATGATGAGGCCAGGCCCGAGACGGAGTTTCTTTCAAACTCGGCGCTGGCCAGTTCGCGCCGCTTGGCGGCCTCCACCAGCTCCGGCGGCAGGCCCTGCTTGAGTTGCTTCTCTAATACTGACTTCAGCTCTTTCAGTAGGGCCTCGTGGTTTGCCCCTGCGGGAAAGGCGGCAGCGACCGCCCCGAGGCCGGTATCGGCGAACGGGTGCAGGTCGAAGCCTGCGAACAGCGCCTTGCCCTGGGGTACCAAGTCATAAAGGTCGCCGCGCTGACTGCTCAGCACGTCCGAGAGGACCTCGGAGGCCGCATAATCGGGACTGCTGAAGCCGGGCATGCGGAAGGACATCATCACCAGGCCGTAGGGCAGGTCGGTGGTGGACTTCAGCGTAGCGGACTTGACCGGCTTTAGAGAGATTTTGTCCCGTTCGGGAAGTTTTTTCGACGGGATGTGCTCAAACAGCTTCTTTACTTTCTTCAAAGTCTGCTGGGGTTGTACATCTCCGGCGATCACCAGAATGGCATTGTTGGGGACATACCACGTGTCATAGAACGCCTTAAGCATTTTGCCGGTGGTCTTTTGGAACGAGGGCCGCGTGCCCAATGCGTCGTTGGCATAGGGCGTGTCTTTGAACAAGGCCTTGAGCAGCTTGGTGTAGATGACATATTGCGGATTCGACAGGTCCTGGGCGACTTCCTGCTCGATGGCGCCGCGCTCGTCCTTCCACAGCTTCTCCGTATCCAGGACGCCGCTCATACGGATGGATTCGATGTGCAGGGCCGCGTCCAGATCCTCGGCGGGTACCGTGAAGTAATACTGCGTCAGGGTCTGCTGGGTGGATGCATCGAACTGTCCCCCCATGGCGGCGGAGATGTTGACCAGCTGTTCCGCCGACAGACCGGGGCTGCCGCGGAACATCATGTGTTCCTGCGCGTGAGCCATGCCGGGAAATCCGGCCGGCGCGTCATTGGATCCGGTGAGGTAATTTACTTGCGTCGTTACCACCGGCGCCAGCGGATTGCGGATGATCACCACCTGCAGGCCGTTCTTCAGTGTGGCGCGCAGAACCGACCCGTCGACGTCCGCGGCGCCGCCGGCCGTCGCGGCCTGCGCCCACAGCATCGCGGCGCCGATGGATATGGCCAGCCAGTATTGCATGCGCCCGGTGAAACAGCGTCGTGGTGATTCGATTGATTGATGGCGAAGGGTGGATGTGGCGGGAGTGTTTGTGTTGCTATGATTGGTCAGGTTCATGATGCCTTTCATTCACGTTTGCTTGAAAAGTTTTCCCCGCGGACGTGGGCCGGCGAGGCCATGGTATCGACCCTGATTTAAGGCCGATATATTTTTACGGAACAACAACGTCGCCGGTTCCGTGATCATGCGGCAAACGTGACGGTCATGAATTCCGCAGTTCGCCTTTATATGCATGGAACGGGCCTAAAGCCGGCGTCCCGGCGATTTATTCACTATAAAAAATGAAAATGATATCACGTTCGGGGATTGCCGCGCGTATGGACGGGCGGCAGGGGGGGATTCAAGGGAAAAATACAATACGGCAACATGACACATTGCGTCAGCACTGAGCAAAGCCCTGTACCGGTGTTAACACCGGTACAGGGTACAGGATTCGGCCAAATAAGACCTTAGGACTTCAGGCCCAGGGCCTCGCGCGTCTTTTTATCCGCGTGGCCGGTTGCCTTCAAGCCATGGGTTGATTGATAGGCCTTCAGGGCCTCACGGGTCAGCTTGCCCATGTGGCCGTCGACGGACAGTTTCGCGCCGTCCTTGTTGAGGGCCTCCTGGATCGCCTTGACTTCGGTGGAGCCAGCGCTCTTGTGCTTCATGGCATGCATGGGCTTCATGGGCGCGGCCGCTGGAGCGGAGGCCTGTGGCGCGGCAGCCGGGGTTTCCTCAGCCATTACCGAATTCATTACGACAACACCAAACACCATCGCGGCTCCTGCCGCGACAATCTTGCGGGAACTTCCGTTCATAACCATGACTCCTGGTAGGGAAAATAAAGGTGATGCCTTGTAAGCGTTGGGCTGGGGAAGCTTGCTCGGTGGGTGATTACGTACCTTCCGTCTGCGCATGCCAGCGGACAACGGGGGCAAAGCGACACTAATGTATACTTTTTTTTGGAAATTGGAAGAGGGAAAATGACGGAATCAAATATTAGCAATTGATGCTGAATCAGGTGGATAAAATAAGACAAGCGCCGTGATGTGAAGTTCTTGCTGGTTTGTCGGTTACGTTAAATATTTATGTGCAATGCGAAAAAATATTTTCATGCGCATGTGCACATCGCTTGATTTTTTTCTTAAATCTTGGCTTCAGATGCGCGCCGGGTAGGCGTGAGCGCATGCCGGCCGCCGACGCATTTTTCACCTTGCCAGGCAGCGCCGCCGGTTAGCTGTGTGAGCGGATTTGCTGGGGATACTGACGGGTTTTTTCGTGCCCGCCGCGAGGATGTCCGGTATCCGGGTTATTGAGGTGGATGACCAGCGACACACGCCGGTTATGGGCGCGGCCCTGTGGAGTATCGTTGCTGTCCAGGGGTTTTGTATCGGCGAAGCCGATGGCGCGCAGGCGGCTGCCGTCCACCCCCAGTTGGATCAACTGGCGGGTGACGTTGGTGGCGCGTGCCGCTGATAACTCCCAGTTGGAGGGAAAGCGCGCGGTGTGGATAGGGATGTTGTCGGTATGGCCCTCCACGGAGACCGGGTGGTCGTTCTGCTTCAACAGCTCGGCGATACTGGCCAGCACGTCCCGGCCCGCGGACTTGAGATTGTCGCTGCCGGCATCGAACAATACATCGTCCTTGATGACCAGATTCACATTCGATGCATTGGTGGTGACCTGTACCTGGTCGCGAATGTCCGCGGGTAGGGAAATCAACGGGGCGGCGGGACTTGCCTGCGCGGCTGCCGCTGGCGCTGGCGCTTTCGGTGGTGGTTGGACGGCCTCGCGACGTTGAACCGCTTTATTTTGCTGGACCGCCGATGTGTGCGCATCCGTGTGCCGCGGCAGCTGCGTGAACGCCAGCAGCAGCACGAACAGGGTCAGCAGCAGTGTGAGGATATCCACAAAGCCCAGCAGCCAGCCGTCGTCTCTTTCGTCCGGCGCCTCCGCGTCGCGGCCGGCGGTCATGGTAATAGACGGCCCATAGCCGCTGTCGCGGGTGCCGGGAGGTTGATAGGGCAGCAGATCCATGCCGTGAAGGGTCACGCGGCCTTGGGCAGTGAGCCGGGCACGGGCGCGCCGTCCTGGTGCTGCAGCATGTAGGTGGCCAGGGCCTCTTTAATGAGAAACGGGTGACGGCGCTGATGCAGCAGCACGACGCCCTCGACGATGACGTTCATAACCGTCAGTTTGTGCCGCATGCGCTGTTCCATCTTCATGGCCAGGGGTTTGAAGATCATGTTGGCGAGAATGAGGCCGTAGAGCGTGGTGATCAGGGCAAACGACATGGACGTGCCGATCTGCGCCAGTTCCACGTGTCCCAGGGTCCCCAGCAATTGGATCAGGCCGAACAGTGTACCCAGCATGCCGAACACCGGTGCAAAGGTGGCCATGGTACGCAGGATCTGGGCATCACCCAGTTCCCGTGACTGTACGCCGGCGATTCGCCATTGCAGCACTTTTATGACGTCCTGAATGGGTTCGCGGTCGATGACCAGCTGCGCGCCGGTGCGCAGCAGCGGGTTGGCGACCTGATTCAGGGCTTGTTCCGCCGCGGGGAGGTTGCCGGCGCGGTACCAGTAGGCGATGGTGAGCAGGTGGGTCATTTCAGCATTAATATTGAATTCATCGTCGTGAACCAGGGTGCGTAGCGACTTCGCCACGCGCAAAACAGCGCTCACCGGGCGGCTCACCAGGGTCGCCGTCAGGGTGCCGCCCAGTACCATCACCAGTCCCGGCAGATTAATCAGGTTCAATATGTTCTGGTGGGACGCCAGCGCCGTGACGGCAAGGACAACCATGCAGCCCACCAGGCCAATCAACGTCGATTTTCGTGTTGCGGTGATGCGTTCCATAGACCAACTCGCAGGGGTTATAGAGACAGAGCAAATTCTGTACCGTGCACAAACATTGGGGGCGCAAGCGTTCATGGAGGCGGTACAGGGCGGGGCTGACCGTGGTATCTACGATTTACCCACGTCTTTCAGGGCATGACCGGCAACAGCTTGCCGCCAGGGTAAAGGGCCGGCCCCATAGCGGCAGGCCTCTTTGTTAATAAGCGTTTCATAATATTTTAGACCGATTCTACCGTCGCGGCGGCCGGTACCAACGAATGCAGTGCTCAGGCATGGGGTTTACCAGTGTCTATTCATTAATTGATCAGAAATAAGAGATGGTCGATATAAATAATACTCAGGGTATAAGTTTATAATATTAGGAAAAAATATCCGATGTGGTGGACATCGCCGGGGCTGCGTACCCGTCTAATGCTGTTGGTTTTGATCGCCGTTATCCCGGCAATCGGAATGATCTGGTATACGACCGTCCAGCAGCGCCAACAGGCAGCCGCCGGCGCCGAGCGTGACACCATGTACCTGGTGCGCCTGGTGGCCGAAGAGCAGACCGAACTGGTGGGCTCCACCCGGCAGCTGCTCATCAGCCTGTCCGAGATGCCCCAGGTCACCCACACGAACGGCGCTGAGTGCAGTCGTTTTCTGGGTGAGATACAAAAGACCTATCCGTTCTACACCAACTTGGGCGTTGCTTCCCTGGATGGAAACGTGTGGTGCAGCGCCATGCCCATCAAGCGCCGGGTAAATATCGCCGACCGCAGTTACTTCCGCCGCACCATTAACGCCCGAAGCTTCGGCGTGGGCAACTATCAAACCGGCCGCCTCACCGGCATCAACGCCATCAATTTCGGTTACCCGATGTTCGATCGTCGCGGCAAGATGCGGGAGGTGGTCTATGCCGCTCTCGATCTTGCCTGGCTCAGTCAGCTCATCGGGTCCGTCGACCTGCCCGCCGGCGCAAGCCTGACCGTGGTGGACAGCAGCGGTACCATTCTGTATCGCTACCCGGATACAAAGGGATGGCAGGGCAGGTCGGTGAGCGGCACGCCTTTCATGCGCATGGTTACTTCACGCGGGGAGGTCGGTACGGCGGAATTGCAGGATCTAGACGGCGTCTACCGCCTGCACGCCTTCGCCCCGCTGTTCAACCGGCCCGCGGGGAACGTCTATGTGAGTGTCGGTATACCGGCTGCAAAGGCGTTCGCCTCGGTGCGCGAGAGTTTCGAGAACAACGTAAAGATGCTGCTGGTGGTCATGGCCATGGCCTTGATCGCCGCCTGGGTAGGCGGCGATGTGTTTGTGCTGCGGCGCGTCCGTGCATTGGACTCCGCCGTACAGCGACTCGGCAAGGGAGATCTCGGCGCCCGCACCGGATTGCCACAGGGGCGCGACGAACTCGGGCGGCTGGCGCAGACCTTCGATGACATGGCCCTGGTGATGCAGCGCATGGATCGCGCCAGGCGCACCATCAGTGCCGGAAACCGCAATGTCGTTCGCGCGGAGGATGAACAGACACTGTTGAAACAGATGTGCAGGACTATCGTCGATGTCGGCGGCTACAGCTTCGCATGGGTCGGCTACGCGCAGCAGGACGAGCGCAAGAGCGTCAGGCCGGTGGCCGAGGCCGGCTTTGAAGGCGGGCTCGAGGCACTGGCGGAGGCGCTTGTGGTGAACTGGTCCGACACGGAGCGGGGCCGGGGGCCGGTGGGCACCGCCATACGTACGGGTAAATTCTATGTGGCGCAGAATATCCACACCGATCCCCGCTACGAGCCATGGCGGGCGGAGGCGACCAGGCGCGGTTATGCCGCCGTGTGCGCATTCCCCTTGTTCATCCATGACCAACCGGGCGCGCTGACTATCTATTCGAGAGAAGCGGACGCCTTCAACGAAGAGGAGTTGGAGTTGTTGGCAGAGGCCGCTGAAGACCTGGCCTTCGGCATCACCGCCCTGCGTACCCGCGCCGAACACGAACAGGCCCACAAGGCCCTGAGGCGCATGGCCTATTACGATGAACTCACAAATCTGCCCAACCACGTCCACTTAGTGGAGCGTATGAAGCGCACCCTCACCGAGGCGGACGCGACCAGTCAGTGCGTGGCGCTGTGTCTCATCGACATCGACCGGTTCCGCGAGATCAACGACGCATTGGGATTCGTCCAGGGCGACACCCTGCTCAAGGAAGTTGCGGCACGCCTGCAAACCGTGGTGAAACAGGGCGACATGGCGGCGCGTATGCGCGGCGACGAATTCGCCATGCTGCTTCAGGTGCGCGACGTCTGCCACGCTACTGAGACGGCACTGCGGATTCTCGATGTCCTGGGTGCGCCGTTCGCCGTGGACAATCTGTCCCTGCACGTGAGCGCCACCGTCGGGATTTCGCTATTTCCCCAGCACGGCACGGATCCCCTGCGCCTTATCCGTCATGCGGACGTGGCCAAACACCACGCCAAGAAAACCGGCAAGCACTACACGGTCTATACCCAGGACAACGATGACGATAACCCGCGGCAGCTGGCCCTGGCCGGTGAGCTGCGCCGCGCCATCGACGAGAACTACCTGGTACTGCATTACCAGCCCAAGCTGGAGATGGCCACCGGCCGGGTATGCGGCGTGGAAGCGCTCATTCGCTGGATGCACCCTCATCGGGGCATGATACCGCCCGACCAGTTCATCCCGCTGGCCGAGCATACGGGACTGATCAAGCCGCTTACCGATTGGGTGCTGGCAGCAGTCATGCGCCAGTCGGCCGAGTGGCGCGGCGCCGGTATCGATCTGCCGGTTGCGGTAAACCTCTCGGCACGCAACCTCCACGACACGGAGCTGACGGAAAAGGTCGAGCGATTGCTGGCGGCCTCGCCGGGCAGCGCCCACTGGCTGGATCTCGAAATTACAGAGAGCGCGGTGATGGAGGATCCTGAGGGCGTGTTGCAAAATCTGATACGTTTGAGAGACATGGGGATCGCGCTGTACATCGACGACTTCGGCACCGGTTATTCATCCCTGGGGTACTTGAAACGGCTGCCGGTGAACAGCGTCAAGATCGATAAATCCTTCGTCATCGACATGCTGGAAAATACCGATTCCGCGGCCATCGTGCGATCCACCATATCCCTGGCTCACGACCTTAACCTGGAGGTGGTGGCGGAGGGCATTGAGAGTCAGGCCATCTGGGACCAGCTGGCCACCCTGGGCTGCGACATCGCCCAGGGCTATTTCGTCAGCAAACCCCTGCCGGCGGCGCAGCTGGAGCTATGGTATCGGCAGCGTGCCATGGCGGAATCGGACGCCGCTCCCGCATCATCTCCTTCCTGAGCCCACGGCGCGGCAGAACTGCCCGCCGCAGTGATCCGTGCGCATTGCCGCGGCCATTCATTAAGCCATGCTTAACCGCGCCGCAAACCAGCGGTATACATCTTGCCACCGATCATCACGGTGATCTAATATTAATGACAGCTCGTCATTGTCTTACCTTATCCGTTTGAGATTCTTTCCCCGGTTTATTCAATCTGCGAGATGAAGAGATTTTCCGGCCGGTATTACTCTTTGCGTTAGCCGACACACACACCTGACAGTGATACACGCGCCGGCTCTTACGTAACCTGTTGAATAGTTGATACAAGTAAGCGTCGGCCCGATTCGGCGCAAAATCTTGTCTAACCAGGTATAACACCATGGCGATCCCACCGGCAGGAGAATGGGATGGCATCAAAAAATCCGACCTGGCTGGGTCCTCTCCCGGCGCTGTACAACATCACCGATAGTGCGTGGCAGCGTGTTGCCGAGTCGGCGCGCCTGATCACCGTGCAGGCGGGTGTCCCCCTCTACCGCGACCAAGAGGCCTGTGAGAACTACCTGGTGATCCTGGACGGTTCGGTGCGGGTGCAAAAACTCGCGGCCAGCGGCCAGGTCATCACCCTTTATCACTTGGAGGCCGGACAGACCTGTGAACTGACTACCACATGTCTGTTGGGCGGTGCATCCTATCCGGCCGAGGCGGTGGCGGAGACTCAGGTGCGCGCGGCGCTGATTCCCAAGGCCCAATTTCTCGAGGCGATGTTCCATGCGCCGCAATTCCGCGAATTCGTGTTCAGCTCCCTGGACAAGGGCATCAACGACCTCATCACCCTGGTGGAGCAGGTGGCGTTCGGCCATATGGACGGGCGCCTGGCCCACTGCCTGGTCAGCAGGGCCGGCGCCAAAAAGCGCCTGCGCGTCACCCACCTGGCCCTGGCCGAGGAACTGGGCACGGCCCGTGAAGTGGTCAGTCGCCTGCTCAAGGAATTTGAGCGCCAGGGTTGGGTGCGCCTGCACCGCGGCTGGATCGAAATCGGCGATCTGCACAGTCTGCGCGCCCTGGCCTCCCAGACGATTGTGTGACTAAGTCACGGAACAGCGTCAGTCGTCATGGTGAAATGATGCACACTCCCGAAGCAGGGAGAAGAAGCACCAAGTAAGGAGAATACATTCATGATTACCGCATCGGAAAATGTACAGACCATAGAAAATATGGGATTGATAGACCGTTTGGCGCGATTTCTCATCGGCGGCGGCGGCATAGCATACTTTATCTTTTATACCGGACTGACGCATCCCATCGTGATGATGGTCTCGCAGGTGCTGGTGGCGGGGCTGTGTCTGTATCTCATCATGACAGCCATGATTGGCTGGGATCCCTTGTACGCGATGTTCGGCGTCAAGAGCTGCAGCATCTCCGGCAGGAACCAGTGTGGTTCGCTGCCCTACCAGGTGATGTCGATACTGGGACGAGCCCCCAAGTACTGCGAGTCCGACAGTCAGCACAGCCTCGAGGCGTGTCACAACGATCCGCGGGAACTGCCCCATCACGAGCTGTGGAAGGTGGAGCAGGAGCCCATGTTGTACCCCAGTGACGCGGTGCTGGATGCGTATGTCGCGAGGCAGGAACGCAAGGAACGCATCAAGCTGCACAGGGAAAAGGCCGCATAATAACTCACAAAATAGCTCACCAAGCGCGCGACAGCTTGCACACCCTCCGGCGGCATTCCGCGGCCGTGGGGTGTGCTTTATAATGGGGCCACTATAGCGGTATCGGAGATGGCCCGGTTCATTTGACGACTCGCATTGTGACCGCTTTGCTGACGGCGCTGCTGAGCTGCGCCGCGGCCGCTGATCCGCCGCCGGCCCGGGTGGAAATCCACTATGACACCTACTTCGGGTTCATCAAGGTGGGCGAGACCCGGGATGTCATGGAGCACGACAACCACAGCTATCACCTGCTCAGTGAATCGCGGACCGTGGGGCTGGCGGCGTTGTTTCATGAACTGGTCATCCACCGCGAGGCCCAGGGGCGCATCGGCCCGGGCGGCCTGGCGCCGGTGTCGTTCTCCGAGACAGACAACGGCAAGTTCAAGTATGGCGGGCGCTTTGATTGGAGCGCACATCAGGCCATGGTCAGAGACGACCACGGCAGTGACATCATACCGCTGCACGACAACAGCTGGGATCTGACCAGCTTCACCTATACCTTCGCTTTCAACCCGCCGGGCCGCGGCGACATGGACGTATACCTGGCCAGCGGCCGGCGCATGAGTCGCTTCCGCTACACCATCAGCGGTCGCGAGAAAATCGACACCGGCGCCGGTACGCTGGACACGCTGCACGTGAGAAAGATTCTTGAGGGCGGCGACAAACGCGGCTTCGACCTGTGGCTGGCGGTGAACCGCCACTACCTGCCGGTGAAGATCCGCTTCACCTCTAAGAAAGGCAACGTGTTCAGCTCCATCGCCAGCAGTATCACGACATCAGCGCATTGATTTTTATTCGATCCTCCGTGCCAGTCGCTCATACCTGAGGCTGGTCCAAATAAATGTGGTAGCTGCCATGACAGAGACATTTTATTCCCTCTCCCTACTGGAGAGAACGTCCAAGTCGTAGGTCTTGACCTATTGTTGACCTGCGACGTATGGCGTTGCCATAACCCGAAACTCGAAACTTTTTTTAAGCACCGACCTTTGCCGTGCGCGGCACCCGCACCAACCCATTGGTCAGAGCCGTGCCCAGCAGGATGATCGCCCCCCCGATCAGTGTGCTAGAGCCCACCGGTTCGCGCAGGAACAGCGCGCCCCATAACACGCCAAACACCGGGATCAGAAACGTCACCGACAGCGCGCGCACCGGGCCCACGTCGCGAATCAACCGGAAGTAAATCAGAAACGCCGCGCCGGTGCACAGCGTGCCGAGAGCGGTGACGGCGGCCCAGTCGCCGCCTGACGGCGCGCCGTGCGACGGCACCGCCCATACCAGGGGCAGTAACATCAGCGTGGCGGCCCACATGCTGCCATGAGCGTTGTCAAACGGCGACACCTTCGCTGCGGCGACCTTGGCGTAGGTGCTAGAGATGCCATAAGACAGCGGCGCCACTAATGCGGCGCCAACGGCCAACCACCAGTGGGCGCCGCTGAACGCCGCGCCACCGTCCACCAGCACCGCCACCCCGGCGACACCCAGCACCAGTCCCAGCGCCGCAGTGCGGGTAACCGGCGCGTGAAGCCATACGGCGGCGATCACCGCGCCGAACAGCGGCGCGGTGGCATTGAGGATAGACAGCAGCGATGCCGACAGAGTCTGTGCGGCATAGCCATACATCAAAAAGGGCAGGGCGGCGTTGAAAAGGCCGACGAAAAGGAAGTGCCGCCAGTGGCGCGGCGCCGGCGGCGGGTGGCGCATCCACCACGCTGCCGCCAGCAGAAACAACCCCGCGATGCCCACGCGCAGCTCGATCAACGCCACCGGTCCAAACACCGGCGCAGCGACGCGCATGAACAGAAACGAACCGCCCCAGATGGCGGCCAGGATAATCAGGCGAAGCGTATTCATGGCATGGGTGGTCGCGAAGGGTGCAGCGCTTTAATCGGTTAGTCAGTCATTATCCTCGGCCAGCGGTCATGCCTGTCCTTTTCAGGGAAGCGCGTCACCGGCAGCTTGACCGGGGGGTCGGAAGTCCTTGTCCCAGCCCCCGGCACTGATGGAATCGAGCCGAGCCCCCCTTGATTTTCCTTGTGCCGTCCCCATGTCATATGTTCAACGTCGCCGGATCTGGTGTGTATGGGCGCACGGCCTCGGGGTTGAGGAAGCACATCCGCACCTCCTGGCCCTTTTAGGTGAATAGCACGCCGCCGCACATGGCATCAGGTTACGTCATGGCGCGGTCTGTTATCCAGGGGGCTGTGGGTAAGCCGCCCGCACACGGACAGTCCTGGCGCCAGGTCATTCAAGTGTCATATCGCGGCGTTAAAGTGGCAGTGGCGGTCAGGGCAACCGATGGTATGACGCGTAGCATGGAACGGGTGAGGACGATAAGTCACTCTCCAACGGATTAAACAGTAAGTGTAAAATTTCGTAAAGGTGGCTGAACTTTATTTGAATCCTTGTATCTTACTGTACTGAGTGCGCAAGCACTTTCCCGTCCTATCCCCCCTCCCTTTGGACGGGAAAATCCCGGCCTCCCCAAGCCGGGTATATTTTTGCCCCGGGTAGTACTCCCAGTACAAACCGGGGCAATTTTTTTTGTTCAGATTTTCTGCAACGCCAACGCCAGTATCCGCACCGAGTCCGGGGTTTTGTCAGTGATGGCGGCCTGCACCGCGTCGCCAAGCGTGCCCGCCGCCTTATCCACCTCTTTATCCAGTGTTTTTGCCGTGCCTTGCGCCAAGGCCTGCTCGTGATGCTGGCGCAGCAGCGCCGCCGTGGCCGCCAGACTCACCGGCCGAACCTGTGCACAGCTAAGGCCCGGCGGGCGCGTCATGGTGTCCAGGACATCGAATCCATCCCCGCCGGCGGCATGGACGGCGATGTGCATGGCCTGTTGGGGCGACGGCGTCTTGTCGTTTTTGTTTGCGGGAATATCACCCGGCTTGTCCATGCTCATCTCCCCCATCATTTGATGGATGCGCATCATCTCCGGCCCGGCGGTGGCCCGGCGCAGCAACGCCAGCGCACCGTCGATGAGTTGTGCACGGGCGGGGGGCTCCGTGCATGCCGCCTGGGCCGTCATCAGCGCCGACTGAGCCACCATGGCGCGTATCTTGTCCAGTGGCGCCTTCATATCGTCCTTGGGTGCTTTGCCGCACCCGGTGACCAGCAGCACAGCACAGGCCACTGCGGTAACTTTGGAATAGTGCATTATCTGGCCCCCTCGACTGGTTCCATGCGCGGTTAGGTACCGTCCGCAGCCGGTCCGCTCAATCCCGGCGGGATACGTGATTTGATTGCAATGTAAAGTATTATGCGACGCGTCCAGCGTCCTTTGGTTCCGCGACGCGGCTCAGAGACGGGAAAATCTCCCCTACGGATTGTCTGCCGCGGCGTTTTCCAGGCACGCCGCCACACAGCCCGCGCTTGGGCCGGCGCAAGCGCAGGGGGCTGGTGGCCGGGCTCACTGCGGCGAGTAAGCGCCCTTGTCGATTACTTGGCCCATCTTTGTGCCTGGCTCCACGTGACCCATGTAAATCAATTTCGTCTTCGCGTTGCCGCTGTTTTTAGCCACAGGGCTCGTCACCCACTGCCACAGGTCGCCATTGGCCGTATCCAGAATCATCACTGAGGCCTCCCCGCGGTCCGCATTATTCAATCGCACCATTTGGTAACGCCCCACCGGTCCCTTCATGGAGTTCATGACCTCCGCCGGCAGCACCGGCGGTGATGCCAGCGCATCGATACAGAACAACATTAGAAAGCCAAATACTGTTTTGTTCATAACTGCCTCTGCTTGCTGGAAGAATGGGGCGCCAAATTCCCTGTACTTGGCACAAGCCCGAAGTATCGTGCCGTATCCTTATGCGGACCTTAGTATGTGCGCTCAGTTGACCGCAATTCGTAAGAGAGCCCTGGCCAATCAGGCCTGTAAAAATTATGCATGGGGTATATAACTATATTTCCCATGCCCTGGAAACAGCTGCAGGGGTACAATTCGATTTAAGCGGGTTTCGTCCCTTCGGCTGAAGGCTGCCATCAGGGGGTTAACGGGATTACTCCAAGTAAGAGAAATCACACACAACCGCACATCAGAATTAGTATGACGACTTTGTGATATCTTATTGAAGATAAATATAATTTTATTATATAAAAATCGAATCCTCCGTCGACCAAGCCGATGGTTGGGCGTCAACGGGAAAGCGCTATTTTTATGTCCCTCATAACATCCCGATAATCACCCATGGCCCGCAAAGCAACCATCTTCAAGGCCGGTCTGCAGATCGCGGATATGGATCGCCACTACTACCGTGATCATGACCTCACCATCGCCCGCCACCCGTCGGAGACCGACGAGCGCATGATGGTACGTGTGCTGGCCTTCGCGCTCCACGCTCATGACGCCCTGGTGTTCGGCAAGGGGATCAGCACCGAGGACGAGCCCGCGTTGTGGCAAAAGGATCTGACCGGCGCCATCGACCTATGGATAGACGTGGGTCTGCCCGACGAAAAAGACATCCGTAAGGCCTGTAGCCGCGCCGCACAGGTGGTCATTTATGCCTATGGCGGCCGCAGTGCCGACCTGTGGTGGGGGCACAACAGCGATAGACTCGAACGCATCAAAAACCTCACCGTGATCAACCTCCCGGTCGCCGCCACTCAGGCCCTGACCAAGCTGGCACAGCGTACCATGCAATTGCAGTGCACCATCCAGGAAGGTGGTATCTGGCTGGCGGATAACAATAACCGGATAGAGGTATATCCGGTCACTCTGAAATCCCCCGTGCCTTTGCGCTGAAAGCAAAGGTGGGAAGTCTTGTCTCTGGTATACTGCAGCACGGATCGACCAATACGAACTTTGGGCCGTTACTGACGGCATGGTCACTAACATAAAGGAGTGAAGATCATGAGCAAAGGGCAAGAGCGCAAAAAGGAAACCAAGAAAAAACCGGCCAAAACCCTCATGGAAAAGCGGGCGGAGAAGAAATCCAAAAGAGACAAGTAGCGCCGGGGCGGGCTCGAATAATCAGAAATCACGTCAGGCCGTTAGTGGGCGCCGCCCCATTGTTGCCGGCGCAGCGTAAGTTGAGCCGGGCAAGCCCCGGGAAGTCCATTATTCGAGCCTGGTGTAAAATAACGAATGCACTTTCAGGCCATTTACCCGGAGACGTGGCGGTGCAGGCCGATCTGCCCGTCTTCGCTGGGTCCGCAATGAAAACTGTCCTCATCTTTCTTGAAGGGGAGGTTGTTCTTTATATGGTTGGTTGTCTTTAGCAGTCATTTACAGTATTCGGAGTTGGCCCCGTGGGTAATTCTCTTTTAGAACAGCTGAAGAAGAGCGGCCTGGTTGATAAAGACAAGGCGCAGAAGGTCAAGCACGGAAAATATAAAAACCAGAAGCAGAAGACTAAAGGTGGAGCGGCTGAGAAGGTGGACGAGGCCAAGCTGCTGGCGCAGAAGGCGTATGCCGAAAAGGTCGAGCGTGACCGCCTGCTTAACCAGCAGAAAAAGGAAGAGGCCGAGCGCAAAGCCATTGCCGCCCAGATCAGGCAGCTGATCGAGACCAACCGTGTTGCGGACCGTGATGGGGATATCGCTTACAACTTCACGGATGCCAATGTGGTCAAGAAGATCTACGTTTCTGATCGAGTGCACGGGCATCTCATGTCCGGCCGCTTGGCGATCGCCAGGCTGGATGAGCGCTATGAGCTGGTGCCCATGCCGGTGGCGGAGAAGATTAGACAGCGTGATGCGCAGAGCATCATTCAGTCACAGGATAGCGCCGAGCCGGCGCAGGATGGGGATGATCCATATGCTGACTATAAGATACCTGATGATCTGATGTGGTGAAACACGGTTAACCTGGAATACGCATATCGCCATGTTATGCCCGGTATAACAGATCAAGCTGGATTTCGTTCGAATGGCTGGAGGTGCAAGTCGGGGTGGTGAAACCGGACAATGACAAGTTGCAGCAGGCGGTGAGTGAATCGCGGCGCGCCCGGGATCTTCGCGAACAGGGTTTTCGCGAGCAGGCGCTGAAAATGTATCCGCCGGTCTGCGGCCGCTGCGGCCGCGGGTTTTCCGGCAGGAATCTGCATGAGTTGACAGTGCACCACCGTGACCACGATCACGACAACAATCCTGCTGATGGCAGCAACTGGGAGTTGTTGTGTTTATATTGTCACGACAATGAGCATCAGCGGCTGCTGGAGGCGCGGCTGGGTAATGCCGCCATCGGCGGCGAAAAGCGCACGGGGACCACATTTAGTCCCTTTGCTGATCTCAAATCCATCCTGGATGGGAAATCAAAAAAGGATTGACGCGCTATCGGGTTAACCGGCCTATTCTTCAAGTTCATGCCTGTAGCGTTGCCGCGCCGCTTCTTCCTTGATGGCCGCATCCACTTCCCGCATGATGCTTTCCACATCAGCCGGTATTTCGCTGCGCTGAAACCGTCCGGTGAGTTCGATATCCGGGTTCAGCCTGCCGCTCTGGTAGTGGGACCAAATCTCCATGCTGTAGTCGGTAGCCAGGAGTTCGGGGGCGAAGCGGCCGAAGTAGGCGGCCAGGTTATTGATATCCCGCTCGAGGATGGAGAAGGCGTTATTGTTGCCTGACGCATTTACGGCCTGGGGCAGGTCGATGATAACGGGGCCGCCGCTGCCGATGAGTACGTTGTATTCCGACAAATCACCATGGACCACCCCGGCGCAGAGCATGCGAACAACTTGCGCGATCAAGATGCCGTGATATTCGCGGGATTCCTCCGCCGTAAGCACCAGGTCGTTGAGCCTGGGGGCGACACCGCCATCGTCGCCTGTCACCAGTTCCATCAGCAGCACGCCGTCCGTAAAGCAATAGGGCTGCGGGACCCGTACACCGGCCGCGGTGAGGCGGTACAGCGCGTCAACCTCGCTGCTTTGCCATACCTCTTCCTGGGCCTGGCGCCCGTAGCGGCCGCCTTTTTCCATGGCGCGGGCGCGACGGCTGTTTCTCACCTTGCGGCCCTCCGAGTAATCGACGCTGTGGCGGAAGCCGCGCTTGTCGGCCTCTTTGTATACCTTGGCACAACGGGTCTCATCACCACAGCGCACCACGTAGACCATGGCCTCCTTGCCGCTCATGAGCTGGTGGATGACCTCGTCGACGAGACCGTCTTCGACCAGGGGCTGTATGCGTTTTGGTGTTTTCATGGGGAGCGTATGCCGCCGCTGTGCGTTACCACGGCTCTAAAGGCAGATAATGGGTTAAGAGGGCAAAGCTGTAATGAAGGTGACGTTTGTTGCTCGCAGGATGCATTAAGCTTTCGAAAAAATAGCATTGTAGCATAGAGGTGATAGATGCGTGTGGATGCTCTCGATAGCAAGACCCACGGGTGTTGCCCGGCGAACTATAATTTACCAGTGCATTGGGTTTCAAACCTCCGTTAAACTTGACCTCATTGCGGGGAAAACCGGATCCGGCATGGCGCCGGGCACAAGCGCTGGATTCCACCCCACCGTGCGCCGCGGGAATGGACATTGTTAGAGCATTCTATAGTTAAAGACCAAAAAACGTCTCATGTCCCGCCCGACACACCTTGTTGGTTCCCACCACGATATTGAAATAGGGCCCCTGTTGAACCTGAAAGTGCACGAGGCACTGCTTTCGGCGCTGCGGGCCGGTGTGCCGAGAATCGAGTGTTCCCTGGATCTGGGGCGTTCGATAACGACCGTGGAGGTGGGGGGAGCGGGCTGGGCGTGGCAGGGCCAACGCTACCCTTACCTGGAAAGCTGTCACAACCGCACCGTCTATTATTGGAGCGACGGCACGTTTCAGCCCGTATCGCGTTACACGACGTCGCTCTTCAAGCTGGTGCCGACGCAGTGGGGAGCCCCGACTTTTGAGATCGACGGCATCAAGATGCTGCCCACGGCGCAAATCTCGCCCTATGAGGATGCCGGGCGCAAAGTCGCACTGATTCAGCCCCGCGGCAAGGTGATTCTGGATACCTGTGGCGGTCTGGGGTATTTTGCCGCGTGGTGTATGCGCGGCAAGGCGAAGCGGGTGCTTTCCTATGAGAAACAGTCCGACGTGCTCTGGCTGCGGGGGCTCAATCCCTGGTCACCCAAGGCCGATGACACGTTGCATCTGGTTCTCGGCGATATCAGCCAGGAGATCGAATCGCTGGGCAGTGGTTCAGTGGATGCCGTTTTACACGACCCGCCGCGCTTCGGTATCGCCGGCGAGCTCTATTCCCAGGTCTTTTATGATCAGCTGGCGCGGGTGCTGAGGCGCAAGGGCAGGCTGTTCCACTACACCGGGACTCCGAACAAGCTGACCAGCGGGCGGGATGTGCCCAATGAGGTGGCGAAGCGCCTGCGGCGTTCCGGTTTGACAACGGAGTTGCGCGGTGACGGTGTGCTGGCGATCAAGGGTTAATGAGTTAACTGATCCGGGATTTTGCTGTATGGCACATGGGATACCGAATTACAGGGCGCGCGCTGACGCCGCGATGTTTTCTGTTGGCGCGTGTCGCCGGATGACATATGCTTGCGGGTTTGTGGTCTCAATGAATCTCATTTCAGGGGCGAGCATGAAGATATTGGTGCGCAACCTGTCGCGCGATATCACCGAGGGTGAGCTGCTGGCCTTGTTCCAGGCCCATGGCAATGTTCAGTACTGCAAGCTGGTGACGGATAAGGACACCGGCGTCTCCAAGGGTTTTGGCTTTGTCGAGATGCCCAGCCCCGGGCAGGCCAAGGCGGCCATTAAGGCGCTCAATGCCCAGGAAGTAGGCGCCAGCAGGATCCGTGTGAAGAGGGCGGACAAGGGCGGTGAATAGCGCCTCTTGCCAAGCGTGCCCCGTGCGCGGGTGGGTTTTTCCGGGGTGAGAGAAAACCAGATCAATAACCCGCTGCATGGCGTTACACTGGAGATGATGCTGACGCGTTTGGTGGAATACTATGGCTGGAAGGGCTTGGGAGACAGGATCGATATCAAGTGTTTCAACCAGGACCCGAGCATAAAATCGAGTCTTAAGTTTCTGAGGAGAACCCCGTGGGCGCGCCAGGAGGTGGAGGGCCTGTACCTGCGTACACCGTCTGCAGGGGGTGGCTGATGCACGGCGTTCGCATCGACGGTATCGAATGACTTCACCAGGGACGGGCAGATCAGGGGTAAGGGTTGCAATTCGCGTTGAGGAGGAATTGATGAATTCGGAAGAGAGCATCTGCAATGAATTGATCGACGCGCTGAACGGTTGGTCATGGAAATGGGACGACCGGTTTGGCAGCGTTCTGACCGAGTTCAGCGTGGCTGAGCAGACCAGGGTCCGGGATGTCCTGAAACGGGTTTTCCGCGATGAGTGGAGCAGCGCCAATATCGGAGCAGCGCCTGATGTCGTGCGGGCGGTTAAAGAGCATTGCGGCGGGCTGATGCCGGGACAGATTCTTTTTACGCCGGATACGGGGCAGGGAGATTTTGTGTTTGGTGCCTGGTGGCCGTGGGGCAATGGGCGGACCATCTCTCTTCGTATCGCGCCATTTAGCACGCAATCCCCCGGGGCGGACCGAATCGATCAATTTAAAGCGCGCTTCGGGCTGTAGGGTGGTTGTGGGCAACCGGCGACGCAGGATTATGGTTTGAATGGGTATCTCATGAGGCGGCGATGATTCCCTGGGTATTGCTCGGCGAGGCGCAGGTGGCGGTGGGCGGCAGACGCTTATCGCTGTATCAGCGTGACATGGAGTTTTCCATCCGACTCAGCGGCGGCGGCGGTGAACTGATGAACAGCCGCAGTCACGGCTCCGAGGAGAAGCTGGCCGAACTCGCCTGTCGCCGGCTGGCAGGGTGCGCCCGGCCCCATATGCTGATCGGCGGTCTGGGCATGGGGTATACGCTGGCCGCGGCCCTGCGCCACCTCGGTGACGATGCGCGGGTGACGGTATCGGAACTGGTGCCGGCGGTGGTGGCCTGGAACCGCGGGCCACTGGGCGGACTTGCCGGTGATCCGCTGTCGGATCCGCGGGTCATTGTCTACGAGGGCGATGTGGCGCGCAGCATCATGGCGCGGCCGCGCGCCTATGATGCGATACTGCTTGACGTCGATAACGGCCCTGAAGGCCTGACCCATGCAGACAACGACTGGCTCTACGGCTGCGAAGGTTTATCTGCGGCGTATGCCGCGTTGCGCGCCGGTGGCATACTGGCCGTGTGGTCGGCCGGATACGATCAGGCGTTCACCGGCCGACTGCTCAAGGCGGGTTTTGACGTGGAGGAGGTGTCGGTGCGCTCACGCGGTTCCAAAGGCTCACGGCACATGATCTGGCTGGCCCAAAGCCAGCCGGGTAGCAGGCAACATAAATTTCGAACCCCCTAAGCTGAGTCGTTTTTCGCGCAGTTTTAACCGCCAACAGGCAATCCCCGTCTCTATCCGCAGCACCCCGCCCGCAATTGCCGCTCTGAGCGGCCGCCGTCGCAAATATATGTGTAATTTCAGTAATTAACGCCTGTGCCGATAGGCTCTTGAGGGAATTTTCCAGGTCAGCGGCGGGCAAGCGTAACCGCCTCCGGCCGATGCCATGCGTTAATAAAATTATTCATTAAAACAATGTGTTATATCTCACGCCAACATTTGCCAATTGTTCGCCTGCCGGCCATGCGGGTATCGGGCTTTGGCTAAAAACGGGCAAAAGGCAGTGCCGCTGACGTTGGGGGAACAGGCATATCGAGCCCTGTTCAATTTGACCAATGACGGTCTTGTCATTATTGGTCTGGATGGCCACATCAGGGAACTCAACCGCACCATGTATGAAAGGTTGGGGTATGGCAGGGAAGAACTGATTGGCGCACATATCTCTGGTATCTATACCCCGACGTCCGCACAAGCGGTTCCCGAGCGGATTCAGAATGTACGGGATCGCGGGTACTCGGTATTCGAGGCCGCCAATCTGCGTAAAGACGGCTCGGTGTTGCCCGTAGAGGTCAATGCGCGATTAATCGAACTGGAGGGCAAGCCCTGCATCATCAGCGTGGTTCGCGATATTGGCGAACGAAAGTTACTGGAAGAAACGCAGATGCTGACCCAGAGTGCCGTGGACCGCAGCAGCGATGCGGTGTTCTGGGTGAACATGGAAGGCTGCGTGTTCAAGGCGAACGATCAGGCCTGCCGCAGTCTCGGCTATACCCGCGATGAATTGGTCGGCATGTACGTTTGGGATTTCGATCCAAATTTTGTTGGCGTCGATTGGTCGGCGCGAATGCAAGCCCTGCGCAGCAAGAAGTCCTGGCGCCATGAATCCACGCACAGGTGCAAAGACGGCAGTACCTTCCCCGTGGAGGTGATCGCCAATCATGTCTGCTATAACGATAAGGAATGCGTCATCGCCTTCACCCGTAATCTTAGTGAAGTCAAGAAGGCTGATGCGGCTCTGCGTGAAAGTGAAGAACGCCTGCGCCAGGCCATTCGTGTCTCGCAGACCGGTATCTTTGATCATGATCACCTGACCAACACCATCTACTGGTCGCCGGAGCAGCATGTCATTCACGGCGTCGCGATGGACGAGACCGTGACACTGGAGAAAATACTTTCCGGTGTGCATCCCGCGGACCGGGAAAAGATTGGGCTGGCCGTGCAGCATGCTCATGACCCGGAGGGGGATGGGCTGTTTGACGTTCAATATCGCATTATCCGCCACGACGGTGTCAGGTGGGTAATGACCCGATCGCAGACTTTGTTCGAAGGTGAGGGTGACGCACGCCGCCCGGTGCGCACCGTGGGCGCGCTGTTGGACATCACGGAGCGCATGCGTACCGAGGAACAGGTGGCGTATCTGGCCTTCTACGATTCGTTGACCGGGCTCGCCAATCGGCGGCTGTTGCACGAGAGGCTGGAGCGCGCGCTGGCGGTCAGTGCGCGCAATCAGTTATACGGTGCACTGCTGTTCATCGATCTCGATCACTTCAAGACCATTAATGACACCGTCGGTCACGAATATGGCGATCTGCTGCTCAAGGAAGTGGCGTATCGTCTGCATACCGTTTTGCGCGAGGCGGATACCGTCTCGCGCCCCGGCGGCGATGAGTTCGTGGTGATCCTCGAAGAGCTCGATTTAGACAGGGACTCGGCTGCGGCGCACGCCAAGGCTGCCAGCGACAAACTTCTCAACGCGCTTTCCGAGCGCTATTACCTGCGGGAGCGTGAGTATATCGGTTCCGCCAGTATCGGCGTGGTTCTGTTCCGCGGTCATGAGGACAATATCGACGAACTTCTCAAGCGCTCGGACATGGCCATGTATGAGGCGAAACGCGCAGGACGCGGCGTTGTACGCTTTTTCGACCCACTGATGCAGTCTGTCTTCGAACGGCGCGCCAAGGTCGAGACTGAGATTCGCAAGGCCATTGAACTGAGTCAACTCGCGCTCTATTACCAAGCGCGGGTCGGCCGCGACGGCCAGACGCTGGGCGCTGAGGCGCTGCTGCGTTGGTGCCATCCCGAACGGGGTCTGGTTCTGCCGGGGGAGTTTATCCCCGTCTGCGAGGAGACCGGCCTGATTCTGCCCATCGGCGAATGGGTACTGGAAGCGGCCTGCGCCCAGCTGCGCACGTGGGAATCCAACCCCGATACGCGTACGCTGAAGTTGTCAGTCAATATCAGTGCCAAGCAGTTCCGCCAGGATGACTTCGTCGATAAGGTGGTGCGTGCGCTGGCGAAGGCGGGAGTAGACCCCTCACGTCTGGAGCTAGAGCTTACTGAGAGCATGTTCCTGGAGAATATCGGACAGTCCATCGCCAAGATGCGGCGCCTGCGCGATCTCGGCGTGCTGTTCGCCCTCGATGACTTTGGTACCGGGTACTCATCCCTGTCCTATCTGAAAAAGCTGCCACTAAGCCAGATCAAGATCGACCGCAGCTTCGTGCGTGATATCACCCATGACAAGAACGACGAAATTATCGTGCAGACCATCATCAAAATGGGACAGACCCTGGGCCTCGAGGTCATCGCCGAGGGTGTGGAGACCAACGAACAGCGCCGTTTATTGGAACAATACGGCTGCGAGAACTTTCAGGGCTACCTGTTCGGCAAGCCCGTCCCCGTCGAAGAATTTGAACTGAGCCTGTCCACCGCGGATTGTCTTTAATTCGGCGTCGCCTCATACTGGAATGGCAATATTCCGGTATCCTATGCTCTACCCGTCAGTCGGCATCCGGTCCGCCGGATGGCAGGTCAAATGGAGGTCACGCTCATGAAGGCAACAGCGGAACTGCAAGTCGTTCCCATTGGCAGCGGTGTTTCCGTCAGGAAGGAGATCAGCCGGGTCGTCGAGATACTGAAGGACCACGATTTCGTCGTGGAGACCCACGCGTCGGGCACCAATATTGAAGGCGAGATGGCGGACATCCTTGCCGCCGTCGGGCAAATCCATGAAAGACTGCACCGGGAGGGCTGCGTTCGTCTGCTGAGTTATCTCAAGCTGGAGACGCGCTCTGACAAGGCCCCGACCTTGACCGGCAAGCGGCTGTAAGCACGTACGAGTCGGCTGTTCATATGGAAATCCCTGTACAGCAAGGCACGCCGCCGGTGGAAGAAGGCCTGGTTACGCTGACTTTTTTGATCTACGGGCTGCACGGGTTCAGCGCCATCAGCGGGCTGCTGAGTCCGGCCTTTGTCGTCACGGCTTTTCTCACCGGATGGCCTTCGATTATTGCCGTAATTCTTAACTACGTAAAGCGTGGTGAGGCGCGCGGCACCTGGCTGGAATCCCACTTCCGCTGGCAGATACGCACCTTCTGGTTCGCGTTTCTGTGGGTGATGATCGTGCTGCTGCTGGTAGCTACCGTGATCGCCATTCCCCTGGCGATCATCATCGCATGGTTCGTCGGCCTGTGGGTGCTATACCGCATCGCACGGGGTTGGCTGCGGCTGTCTAACCGCATCCCGATGCCCATGCCGATGTGAAGTCGTGTGACTGCGGGCCGCCCTCTCACTCCACCTGGAGAAGCCAGGATAATCGCGATCTTCGGGATGGCTGCGCCCTAGACTGATTCCTGCTCATTCAGCCTGGATACCTCCCACGATACCTGCGGCACAGTCCTGTGAGCGGGGCAAGTCCGACCAACGTCAACCACTTCGCCGTACCATCGCCGGATGCGGTCGGTGTGGAAGGGGTGGGGGTCACGGAGGCGTCGGTGGCCGTCGCGATTCCGCGCGGGTCCTTCGCCGTGTAGTTGGCCACGCTGTCCGCAGCGTTGGGTCCTCCGCGCTGGATGGTCAGTTGTACGCAGTAATTACCTGCTATCAGCCTGGGGTATATGCACTGTCACCGGGTAGCAGTCGCGATGCGGCCTGAGGGAGTAAGCGCCTTTCCATGCCTGTCGATTCCCGCTGCCGCGGGAATGACGGCCAAAGCGTTCTACCCCTGATTTTTCAATGGCCTGCTAGCGAACGTAGCGGCGATGCGATGTAGGAAAAATGCCAGTATCCTCCTAATCTGCCCCGATGGTTTTGTAACCCGGCTTTGATGCGGCTGATGATTACTGCGACGGCTGTTCCCATATCACGTTGTCGCTATGGTATTTAGAGTGCGGGGGGCCTTAATAGGGAGCTTCATAGATCAGAGTACAGACTGCGGCTTATCGACTCTGTTACCATGCCAAGACAGGTGTCATAAAAGGGTGGACTGAACCAGTCATGGCGAAATTCGATAAGGACGATTTCGATTATATCAGCGGCGACGGCCCCGGTCCGGCGGGTCCCATTACCGGTTTGCTTCAAATGGTCGGTGGTGCGCTGATTTTCATTGTTTCCCTGGCGGTTATGTTTTACGAAATCGAGAAGGGACTATCCAGCCATAATCTGCGTACATTCCAAACCTCGTTTGCACTGGTGATGTTGTTCGGCCTGCCGGTCTTTGCCATTGGCGTATGGCTGTTTAATCGCGGAAAGCGTACTTGGAGGGGGTAGCCCGGGCTCGTGACCGAATTCATTCTGCGCTGCATTTTCAATTTATAGAATAGTTGGCTTCTGCCGGCGGTGCGGGCTGGGTTTTGTCAAACGCGCTTGCACTCTCAGACGGGAACGGCGCCGATAGCCCTGATTCGAAACCACCCGGCAATGCTGGCACGCCCGGCGCGGGTGACGGCAACTTCATGGGGCATTTCCTCGCTGACAAAGCAGGCCAGCGTCCCGCCGAGGGGCGGGGTCTCGGCGACAACGTCATTATCCCGATAGATCAGCAGTTCGCCGCCGTCTCCCTTCCGCCACGCCGGGTTGAGATAGGCGGCGAAGGATATCCGGCGCAGGTTGTCATCGTGAAAGCTGTCCAGGTGCCGCTGATAGCCGGTGCCCGGTGCATAGTAGGCAAAGTGAGTCTCGATCTCCACGAGGCTTAGAAACAGTTGCTGGTTGATCAATCGCCTGAGCTGTCCCATCTCATCGAGAAACGCGCGCTGCGCCTCGGTGGCGCCGTCGAGCCAGAGGATTGAATCTCCGCGTATCTCTGCTATGCGAATGCGCTGTTGTCGTTTGCCGATATGAGCCGCACGGAGGTGATTGTTCCGGTGATGGCGCCGCAGTTCCTGATGCAGGGCGGTAATCAGCTCGGGTGCAAAATAATCCTGAATAATACTGAAGCGGTCTCGCACAAGACCTTCAATGACCAGCTGCTGCTTGGATAGCGCACAAAAATCGGCATGAACCCGTGGGTCGCCCATGTATCATTTTCCCGGACATCACGTTGATGTGACGCCGCGATTATGCCACTTTTGCGCCCCGGCAGTTGGTAATAATTATAAGTTAAATCAATAAATAAGCATATTCTCTCTGGTTATGGCGCGCGCCTGATCCGAGCGTGTCGGGAGTTGAAAGACCGGGCGCTGCGGGAGCATGTCGGACGTCTACACCAGGTCCGCCATGGAAATGCTGTCCTGCTCCAGAAGGGCCGTGTAGGCTTCAACGATCGCCGGGTCGAACTGCCCACCGGCGTTATTTTTCAGTTCCTGTATCGCCTGCCGCCCGGAAAGTTTCGGTAAGCGCACCGTGGTCATCTCGTGATAGGCGTCAACGACGCTGAGTACCCTGGCCAGATAGGGTATCGCTTCACCCTTGAGCCCGTTGGGATTGCCTTGCCCGTCGTAGCGCTCGCGCAGATACACAATGGTTTGCAGCACCGTTGCAAGCTGCTGGGTCTGCTCGATCAGCGCCTGTGCCGGTGTCGGGCGAGCGGCGCCGGTTGGCCGTATTTTTCCGGTTTGCCTGTCGGGGCTGGCGGTACCTTTATCCGGCGCATCGACGACGCCGATGTTATGGAATAAGCTTGCGAACTCCAGTGTCTCCTTGTCATTGTCCTGCAGCTTCAAGGCCTCGGCGAGGCGCAGGGTATGATGCACCATCCCCTCCGTATCGGCCTTTTTGTCGGGAGTTTTTGCGTGAATGAACGCCGCAAGATCTCTCAGGACCATCATCTGGGGCGTGCACAAATAGTCCTCCAGCATCGCCGGTCCGTTGTCGCCAGCATTTTCGATGTCGCGGCTGTATGCGACGACCCGGTTACGGCCGGCCCGTTTTGCCGAATAAAGCGCCTGGTCGGCGCGATGGATCATCTCATCGCGCTGCAGGGTGTCATTCGGGAACGATGAAAATCCGATGCTGACCGTGATGCTGACAGCCTGGTCCTTGCCCACCTGATAGGAAGAGTCCGCGATTGCCTGGCGTATACGCTCGGTAATGATCTTTACACGGTCGGGCTTTACTTCGGGCAGGATGACTGCGAACTCTTCTCCGCCGTATCTGAACACCTTGTCTACGGCGCGCAGGCAATGGTGCATTGTCTGCGCGATCTCCTTCAGCACGAGGTCACCTACCTGGTGGCCGTAGTTGTCGTTCACCATCTTGAAGTGGTCAAGATCCAGGAGCAGTAGCGAGAATTCCTTGTTGTAGCGTCGGCTGCGCTCTACTTCCTTCGTCAAACACTTTTGAAATTCCATATGATTGTATAAGCCGGTCAGGCTGTCGGTGACCGCCTGCTGTTCGATTTTTTCGATAAACCGTGCGTTATCGATGGCGACGCCGGCATGGACCGCAAGTGTCGAGAGCGTGTCCACGTCTTCCGGGGAGAAGAGTTGGTGATTCAGTTTGTTGAGAACGCACAACACACCCTCGACTTTGCCCTGCATGGTGAGAGGCACGGTCAGCGCTTGGCGCAGCATGGGGTGCAGCCACGGCGTCGCCGCCCATTGGGGATGAGTGATGGGTTGTTCAACCACTACTGGCCGGTTCTCACGGTAGGCGCCGGACAGCAGGCCGATTCTCTCCAAGGGACCCATGAGTTCATTCTCATCGGTGTCGATACCATGGGTCTTGACGAACGATACCGAACCGCTGGCGTTAATGAGGCATAAGATACTTTTTTCAACGCCGATGAGCTTGGCGGCGCCTTTTACCAGGCACTCCGAAAGGGTATCCACTTTGCGTTCGCTGGCGGCGGCCAGGGACAGTTCGTAAAGGCGCCGTCCGCGCAGTGAGGCCTCTTCCAGCTCTATTTTCATGCGGCTTTGACTGATGGTCCTTGCGATCGTCGCCGGAAGCGCCTCGTGATAGTTCTTGATTTTGATGATGTAGTCATGGGCGCCGTTTTTCATGGCGTCCACGGCGATGGTCTCGTCACCCTGTCCCGTGACCATGATCACGGGTATATTTGGGTTGATCTGTTTGATCTCGCGAAGCACTTCCAGGCCGTTCATGCCGGGAAGGCTGTAATCGAGGATCACGACATCGAACGGCCCACTTCGCAGGCATTCCAGTGCCGACGGTCCGTTTTCAGCTTCCGTCACATGTGCATTCGGCATGTTCTCATGCAGCGCCGTGATGGTCAGTTCCCGCTGGTCTATATTGTCTTCCACCAACAGGATGTTTACCGGCGAATCGGGGAGTACTGCGTCTGCGCTGTCACGCACTGTCATATCGCGGTTCCCGGTTGGTCATGAGCCAGTAGTGCTCCAGTGACTGTATCTTTTCCAGATAGTCATCCAGCTTTACGGGCTTGGTAATATAACTGTTGACGCCGAGGCGGTAGCATTTGATCATTTCCTCGTTGTGGTCGGAAGTGGTCAGCACCACCACCGGTATCACCTTCAGGTCGTAGTCCTCCTTGATATCCTTGAGCACCTCCATGCCGGTCGCCTTGGGAAGGTTGAGATCGAGGATGATCAGTGACGGACGCGGGGCGTTGATGTGGGCACCTTTTCTGCGGACAAAATCGATGGCCTCCTGACCGTCCTTTGCCCAATGGATTTCCTTGTCGACGTCATTCTCATCCAGATACTGCCGTATGATCTCGGCATGATCTTCGTTGTCTTCCACCAGAAGGATTACATTAGCCATTTGCCATTCTCTCCAGTTCATCTGCTTCTCCTTTGCGCGTCCGTTTATTGTTGGCGGGGATCAGGAATATAAAAGTAGTCCCTTCTCCGACCTTGGATTCGAACCATATCCGTCCTCCGGCCATTTCCAGGATTTTCTTTACGATGGCCAGGCCGATGCCCGTGCCTTCCACCGGCACCTCCTTGAGACGGTGAAATATCTTGAAGACCTTGTCGTTGTATTTTTGGTCGATGCCGATGCCGTTGTCCTTGACGTAGAACTCCATAAATCCGTCGATCTCGCGCCCGCCGATCTCGACGGTTGGATTGGGCTGTTCGCCCATGAATTTGATGGAATTGCTGATGATGTTCATGAAGATCTTGCACAGGTCTGTACGGTCAAACACCGCATTTGGCATGGGGCTGTGAACCTTGATGGTGACGTTTCTTTCGTGAATGGCCCTGTCACATTGATTCAGGCTTTCACCGACGACGCTCTCGACATTCAAGTCCTCCATGCGGTATTCGTGCTTGCCGACCTTGGAGAAATTGAGCAGGTCGGTGATGAGCTGCTCCATGAATCCGGCGTTGGACATGAGGCGCTGCAGATAGTGTTCTCCCTGATCGCCCAGCTGACCGCCGAACTTTTTCTGCATGATGGCGGCCATCCCGTACAGGGAGATTACCGGCGCCTTCAGGTCGTGAGTGACGCTGTAGACGAAAGTCTCCAATTCCTGGTTGGCCTTGTTGACCTGCTCGGTACGCTCCTCGATCTTTCTTTCAAGATCGGTCGTATAGTCCTTGAGTTCTTCGACCATGATCTTCGCGTCCTGCTGCAGCGCCGCCATCTCGCGGGATGACAGGGGATGCGGCGGGTCGGGCATCTGGGAGAAATCGCCGTTACTTACTGAGGCGAGTATCTTTGCCAATTTTCTGATCGGGCGCGCCAGACCCTCCGCCAGCAGCGTGGCGATGATCAGTCCCACGAGCAGGGCGATACCGGCAACGGTCAGCACCTGCCGACGCGCCAATGCCGTCTGAGTCAGTTCATAAGCCTGCGGGCGGTAGACGGCCACTGTCCAGCCGAGACCATACTCGTCCACGCCGGTAACGGTGGCGCGCATCATATCCCCCTTGTTGTCCGCCCCGCTGCGTATCTCGGGATTGCCGTCCCGCGCCTGCCGGAACAGGGGTAGATAGGAGAGATTTTTTACCGCCTTGCGCACGCTGTCGTCGGGAAAGGCGATTACCCGGCCTTCATTGTCCAGGACCGCGACATTGAGCCCCGTCATTCCCTTGATTACTTGAGAGACAAGGTCCTGGATGCCGCTCAAATCCAGAGAGCCTTCGACAAAACCCGCGATGCCGCCGCGGCTGTCCTTGATGGGCGCGGCAATCTGTACATTGGGGACGCCTGAGCGTTTTCCGATCTGTACCCGGGAGATGGCCGTCTTTCCGGTGTGCAGCATTTCCTTGTAATAATCTCGGGTGGAATAGTTGGTCCCGGCATTCGGTCGGCCGTCTTGGTTTATGGGAGGATCATCCACGATGGACACGGCATCGGGCCCGGCGATGTACATGATGGAGAAGCCGCCGTAGCGGTGTCGTTGCGAGGTGACCATGGGTTGAAGCACGGTTTTGTCCATGTCGCCGCGGGCCTGCACCTGGCCGGCGAGGGTCTCCACCGCCCGCACATGACCGTCGACCATCTGGCCAATGCCGTATGCCAGGGTCTCGGCGACAAACTGGCGTTCCTGGTCGATTTCTTCCAGCTGCTTGGCTTCCCACTTCGGGACCTGGATCCCCCCCAGCAGCAGCACCGGCAGGGCGGCGACCAGCCCGAAGCAGCAGAACAGGTAGCCCCGGAGACCGATGCGCCGCTTCCTTGTAGGCTTCTCCGGCCCGCTCGTTTGAGCCATGAATGGATCTCCGTAACCTGGGGGAACGGGTGTCTTGTCAGTGTTGAAGGTGGTAACTACACATTCATTTAACGGCAGAAGGCGGGTTTTTCTTATAGGAGTCGACGCGAGTTGCGCCGCGATAAATCGCGCCGGGATATGTCATAAAATTCGTGTTAAACAAATAGATATGAATCAATAGGCATGGCGGGCGGGGCGCAGGCGTGACGCGCAATGGAAAACGACACGCTACGGGCGGACAGCCGGGTTGTCGCCCCAGCCGGAGATCAGCGGGCGCGGTTGGTCAGTACCATCTTGCCGATGTCGGAGATGACATCCCAGGCGGGACCCGGAAACCGGTGCATCTGGGTGAGGACATCTTCGAAGGCGGCGAGGATCCAGTTAACGTCCTCATCGCTGAGGACAAACGGGGGCAGCAGCTTGATGACGTCGACATTATGACCGGCCACCTGGGTGATGAGGTGATGCTTATTCATGAGCGGGATGATGGCCGCCTGGGGGAACAGGCTTTTGTCCATACGGTGCATGAGCGCCCATGCGCTCTTGAGGGTCAGCGACGAGGGCGGGCCGAACTCGATGCCGGTCATCAAGCCGCGCCAGCGCACTTCCTTGAGGAATTCGAATCTCGGCACCATGGCACTCAGGCCCTCGCCGATACGGTTGCCCAGGGTCTCCGCCCGTTGCACCAGCTGGTGCCGGTCGATGACGTCCAGGGCCGCGAGGCCGGCGGCCATGGCGAAGCTGCCCATGCTGAAGGTGGAGCTGTGCACCACGGAGCGCTGCATGCTGGAGAAGACCTTGTCGTGAATGCGTTTGCGGGTCAGGACCGCGCCCACCGGGACAAAGCCGGCGGAGAGGGTCTTGGCGAGCACCACGATGTCGGGGTCCACGTCGCCGTCGTGCTCAATGCCGAGAAAGCGCCCGGTACGTCCCATGCCGGTCTGCACCTCGTCGGCAATGAACAACGCACCGTGCTGGCGGCACAAGCGGGCGGCCTCGCGCAGGTAGCCGGGGGCGGGGAGGTTGACGCCCTTGCCCTGTACGGGTTCGACGACGAACGCCGCCACGTCGCCGCGGCGCAGTTCCTGCTCCAGGGCCTCGAGGTCGTTGTAGGGGATTCTGCGGCAATCCGTGAGGAACGGTGCAAACCCTTCGCGAAAGCTCTCATCGCCGTTGAGCGACAGTGCGCCGTAGGAAAGGCCGTGAAAGGCCTTGCTGCAATAGAGGATGGCCGGCTTGCCCGTGGCGCAGCGCGCGTACTTGATGGCCGTCTCGATGCCTTCCGCGCCGGAGTTGGTGAAGAACACCATATCCAGCTCGTTGGGCATGCGCTTTTTGAGTTCCTGGGCGAGCAGGCCCGCCAGCAACGGCGCCTCGAGTTTGACCAGGCTGGGGTACTCGGCACCCAGGAAGTCCGTGAGTATCTGGCGGACCTCGGGGTGGTTGCGTCCCAGTCCGTGTACGCCGTAGCCGGACAACAGGTCCAGGTATTTGACGCCCTCGACGTCCCACAGGTACGGTCCCTCGGCCCGCACATAGCAGCGGTCGAACCCGATGGTCTTCAGGGTGCGAACATTCGCCGGATTGATGTGCTGGGTGTGGAGGTCGTAGTTGCGGCCCGCGTGCTCTGTCAGTAATGCGCGGATGTCCAGGACGGGTTTCTTTTCGATGTCACCATTCACAAGTTTGCCAGTGCCGTTGAAGGCTGCATGTATGTTTGAGTACGGCACACTTTACATGGTTGGAAAATGCCGATCAAGCGGATCACTTTGCTGCGCTGAAGCTGCTTCCTGAACGGGTTTTGGCCGATTCCACCGGTGCCTGGACAGCCGTCGCGCGGTCCGTCGGGTGACTTGACCACGCCCGCCCGTTCCTGGAGCTGAAGTGGGGGGAGTGCGCACGTCGGGGCGAAGTCCGTTGCGGATGATCGGGCCATTTGCAAGATGTCCGTGGTTCCCACACCCCGGGCCTTTGATCATGGCCGCTGGTCATTTTTCACGTGGTATGCCCGTTTGTCAGTAGCCACGATACATATACGAAATATCTAACATTTTTTACTGATTGAATTTAAAGGAAAATTAATAAAATTGCCGGGGCTGCGCGAGCATAATATTCTGATGAGGGTGAATCGCAGCGGTCCCGGTCGAAGGCCGCGCGAGACACGACAAATAATAATTGTGCTGGGGATTCGATTATCAATACGTCACGACGCGCAACGCTGGCCGCCGTTTGCACCGCGGCCTGTTTGTCTCTGCTATTAGACGGCTGCCAGGGCTATGGCAGCTCGGCGCCGGGCGAGACAACGGTCAGTGTCGTCTATGGATTGAAGGAAGTGGTGCTGTCATGGAAGTCGGTAAACGGCGCCGACTACTACCGGGTGTTGAGAAACCCGGATGGCATCTCGGGTTACAGCCAGGTGGGTGGCAGGATCACCGACACCAGCTACGCCGTCACGGTACCGGTGCATCTGACCGATTGGCTCGACGAGAGCTACATGGTGGAGGCGTGCAACGGCGGCGGTTGCAGCGGGTCGGAGGCGGTCGCGTCACTGGATCCGGTCAAGGCGACGGGTTACATAAAGGCCTCCAACACCGGGCGCGGCAGCCACTTCGGTCAGGCGCTCAGCCTGTCAGCCGACGGCCTGACCATGGCGGTGGGTGCGCCCGACGAATCCAGCGCGGCCACGGGCATCGGCGGTAACCAGTTCGATGACAGTGCGGCGAACAGCGGCGCGGTGTATATCTTTGCCTATACCGGAAACCTGTGGAGGCAGCAGGCCTACATCAAGGCCTCCAACACACGGGCGGGCAATGCATTCGGGGCGGCGCTGAGCCTGTCGGCCGACGGGGACACCCTGGTGGTGGGCGCGCCCCTGGAGTCCAGCAACGCCACCGGTATCAACGGCGACCAGACAGACAACAGTGCATCCATGAGCGGCGCCGTGTACATTTTCACCCGCAGCGGCGTTACCTGGAGTCAGCTGGCCTACATCAAGGCTTCCAACGCCCAGGGCGGTGACCTTTTTGGTGGTGCGCTAAGCCTTTCGAGCGATGCCAACACCCTGGCGGTTGGCGCCTACGGCGAGTCCAGCAACGCCGTCGGCATCGATGGAAACCAGGCCGACAACAGCGCGGCGGTCAGTGGGGCAGCATATATCTTTACACGAAGCGGTGCCGCCTGGCACCAGCAGGCCTATGTGAAGCCCTCCAATACCGATGCACTTGATGAATTCGGCGCTGCGCTAAGGCTCTCGGGCGACGGCAATACCCTGGCGGTGGGTGCAACAGGGGAGTCCAGCGCGGCTACCGGCATCGACGCAATCCAGGGCGACAACAGTGCGTCTGACAGCGGCGCGGTGTATGTCTTCACGCGTGATGCCGGGGCTTGGACTCAACAGGCCTACATCAAGGCCTCCAATGCCCAGGCCGGTGATGCGTTCGGTGACTCACTGGGACTGTCCGACGATGGTGATGCCCTGGCGGTGTCCGCGCCGTTGGAGTCCGGCGACGCCGCCGGCATCAGCGGTGATCAGTCCGACAACAGCGCACCGCAGAGCGGCGCGCTATATATCTTCAGCCGCAGTGCCGCCGCCTGGCGCCAGCAGGCCTACGTCAAGGCGTCCAATTCCGATGCGCAGGACCAGTTCGGCTGGTCGCTCAGCCTGGCAGGGGACGGCAAGACGCTTGCGGTGGGCGCGGTCAATGAGGCCAGTGCGGCGATGGGTATCGGGGGTGATCAGTCGGATAACAGCGCGGATCGCAGCGGGGCGGTGTACGTCTTTACCAACGATGGCGGCGGCTGGCGGCAGCAGTCCTACGTAAAGGCCGCCAACACACAGGAACGGGACCTGTTCGGTTACGCCGTGGCGCTTTCCGACCATGGCGCCACCCTGGGCGTGGGCGCGCGGGATGAGTCCGGCGGGGCTACGGGGATCGACGGCAACCAGGCCTACGACAGTGCCGCGGCCAGCGGCGCGGTGTATCTGTACTGAGCCCGTCCGCCGTTATTTCATGACGCAAAAAAAAGCCCCGCCGTTGGGCGGGGCTTTTCACCAGTTCAGAATCTGTGCTGGTTTACTTACTGCGGTATCACGTTAGTGGCGTTCAGACCCTTGGGACCCTGCTCGGTGTTGTAAGTCACCGTCTGCCCCTCGGACAGGGATTTGAACCCGTTGCCCTGAATGGACTTATGATGGACGAATACGTCCGGGCTGCCATCAGAGGGGGAAATGAAACCAAAACCCTTGCTGTCGTTAAACCACTTTACTGTACCTGTAGCCATGCTGGTAACCTCAATCTATGTAAATGAACAATGTACTGGCAGTCAGATTTCTGCTGAGAAATAACACCGGGGATCTGCTGTAGACACTGCACACTGCGAGGAACTACCGGATTTGCTACTGGAGATCTGCTGCTTGAACGACACCATATACCATCCGCAGTCAATAATCTATAAATATATTTCTTTTTTCTTGCGGGCGATGACGCTTGTAATCCCCCGGCCACGCCCCATCGCGGCGGCGGCCAGCCGCCGGCGGGTGACGGCGCCGGGCTCAGATTGGCGGGTTTAAAGGAGCGAGAACATGTAAAATCGGCGTCTGAATAAGGATATAACGATAGCGTGGTAAAACCCGACACTGACAACAAGGCCCTGCAGGTCCTGAACACGACCTTCGGCCACCCGGCGTTTCGCGGCGCCCAGGAGGAAATCGTCTCCCACATGGTCGCGGGTGGGGACGCGCTGGTGCTCATGCCCACCGGCGGCGGCAAGTCGCTGTGCTATCAGCTGCCGGCCCTGTTGCGTGAGGGCACCGCGGTGGTGGTATCGCCGCTGATCGCCCTGATGCAGGATCAGGTGGCGGCGCTGCGGCAGCTGGGGGTGCGCGCGGCGTTTATCAATTCCACCCTGGACGCGGCCGCGGTATGGGATACCGAGCGCGCCCTGCGCGAGGGCGGTCTGGACCTGGTGTATGTGGCGCCCGAGCGTTTGGTCATGCCGCGCATGCTGAGCGCGCTTGGGGATACCCGCATCGCGTTGTTCGCCATAGACGAGGCCCACTGCGTGTCCCAATGGGGGCATGACTTCCGTCCCGAGTATCTTCAGCTGTCGCTGCTGCACGAACGATTTCCAGAGGTACCGCGCATCGCGCTCACCGCCACCGCGGATCCGCTTACCCGCCGCGAGATCATTCAGCGACTGGCGCTGGATCAGGCGCGGGAGTTCGTATCCAGCTTCGATCGTCCCAATATTCGCTACATCATCGTCGACAAGAAGGATGCGCGCTCGCAGCTGCTGCGCTTCATTCAGGCAACCCATCAAGGCGAGGCAGGCATCGTCTATTGCCTGTCGCGCAACAAGGTGGAGCAGACCGCGGCATGGCTGGCGGAGCAGGGTGTCAACGCGCTGCCCTACCATGCCGGCATGGACGCGGCGGTGCGCGCCCATCACCAGGAGCGGTTCCAGCGCGAGGACGGCATCGTAATCGTTGCCACTATCGCCTTCGGCATGGGTATCGACAAGCCGGATGTGCGCTTCGTCGCCCACCTGGACCTGCCCAAGAGCATCGAGGGCTATTACCAGGAGACCGGCCGATGCGGCCGCGACGGCGCGCCCGCCGATGCGTGGATGGCCTACGGCCTGGGTGATGTGGTGCAGCAACGGCGCATGATCGACCAGTCCGAGGCCAGCGAGGCATTTCGCCGCGTCTCCCTGGCCAAACTGGAGGCCCTGCTGGGGCTGTGCGAGAGCGCCGGCTGCCGCCGGGTGCGTCTGCTGGATTACTTCGGCGAGGCGAGCGAGCCGTGCGGCAACTGCGATACCTGCCTGGAACCGCCGCAGACCTGGGATGCCACCGAGGCGGCGCAGAAGGCGCTGTCGTGTATTTTCCGCACCGGCCAGCGCTTCGGTGCGGTGCATCTCATCGACGTGCTGCGCGGTCATGCCACCGAGCGTGTGTCGCAGTGGAATCACGACAGACTGAGCGTGTTCGGGGTGGGCACCGATCTGGACGATACCACATGGCGCGGGGTGTTTCGTCAGCTGGTGGCCTTGGGTTATGCCAGCCCCGACCATGAGGCCTACGGCGCCCTGCGCCTGAGCGAGGCCAGCCGCCCGGTCTTGAGGGGCGAAAAGAGGATCGAGATGCGCCGCATCATGCCGCGCAAGGACAAGGCGACGGCGCGGCGCAGGGTGCCGGATGCGGACACGATATCCGCCGCGGACGCCTCCCTCCTGGAAGCGCTCAAGGCATGGCGCAGCGGGCAGGCCCGCGAACAGGCCGTACCCGCCTACGTGATCTTTCACGACCGTACCCTGACGGCCATCGCCGCCGAGCGCCCACGGGACCTGGCCGCATTGTCCGAGATCGATGGCATCGGTGCCAGGAAGCTCGAGCGATACGGACCGGCGCTGCTGGAGTTGCTGCAAAGCCGGGAAGAAGCTTAGCGCGCCCCGGGGTTTTGCTTGCAGTTCAGTTCACACGCGCTGCCGGTTAATAACGACCGGGTTATCAAGACCGCTCTTATGCGCGGCGGCACAGCGCTGTCTTTTGCCGACGTGGTAACGCTGTGGCGTACAGATCCATCCTTCTGCGGGTTTTTTAATCAAGTGCTGGCTGATGCGCCGTTTGCGGCGTATTTCTGGGAGACACCGCCGCTTACCCGGGATACCGTCAATCGACAATTCGAGTTTGTGACGGTGGACAGTCCACAGCTTGCGGGCGTGCAGGCCGATGCCGTGACCTTCGCGAAATACTTTGCCGCGGCGGCGCCGGCGTCCGTGGCGGTGTTTCCGAACATCAGCCGTGATGCCTTACTGGTGGCGCCGTGCCCAGTCGCTCCCCTGGCCGCCTATCCTCATTTGGCGGCATTCGCTCGCAGCGCGCCGGAGCAGCAGCGCCGGGAATTCTGGCGCCAGGTGGGCGAAGCGGTAGGGCGACGACTGTCCGATCGCGCACTGTGGGTGAGCACGTCCGGCATGGGCGTGTATTGGCTGCACGTGCGCCTCGACTCACGGCCCAAATACTATAACTGGCGGCCATACACGGTACTTGAATAGCTGGAGGGCTGCTTTGCCCGCCCGCGTCCTTCATTGCGCCCAGCGTTGTTTACCCTCCCGATATTTACTTATCCTGGCGGCGACCCCCTGCGTCAGAATAGTTGTCCCGGTTTGACCTGGGTCAATACCGCAAGCGCGGTTCTTCGTATGATGGGGGCCATGGTCATGTGGTCAGTTCCGGGATGCGGGCTGGCGATACAGTATGGTTTGTGGCGGATGACCGTCCCATGTCGAGTGAAGGAGACCACTATGGGGTATAAAACCGGGATGATACTGTTGATAACCGGCGCGGGTTTGTTGATGTGGCAGCCGGCGATGGCCGCAGACACGGATCAGACACAGTCCCAGACACAGCAGCAGGTATTCGGCAGTCAACTCATGACACCTCAGGAGCGCACCGAGTACCGCGCCAAACTGCGCGCCGCCAAGACTATGGAAGAGCGCGAAAGGATCCGCGCCGAGCATCACACGCAAATGATGAAACGGGCCAAGGCGCGGGGCGTCACGCTGCCCGATGAGCCGCCCGCCGGCGGCGGCATGGGACCAGGTGGCGGCATGGGCGGCGGCATGGGTCGCGGTCGTCAGTGACCGGCGCGCCGGCGGGTTAGCCGCGCCGGCCGTTGTCTGCGTGCGTGGCTGCGGTTCGCCGCCGCGGTCCGAGCCGTGTGTTAAGATGGCTGCGTGATTGAATCCACGGGCCTTATCGGCATATTCCTGCTGCTTGCCGGCGGTTGGTACTGGTTTGATGCCATACGCGCCAAGGAACTCGCCACCGCCGCCGGGCGCAGGCGCTGCAGTGATGTCGGGGTGACCTTTCTTGATGATACGGTGGCGCTGGCCCATCTGCGTCTGTGCCGCGCCTCTTCCGGGCACTTGTCCATCTGCCGTCAATACCGCTTCGAGTTCGCCAGCGACGGCGGCGTACGCTACGCCGGCGAGATTGCCATGCACGGGGCGCGCATCACGCGTCTGGAAATGGAGCCGTACCGGGAGACAGAGGACTGAAAATGATGTTGCCGCTCAAGCGCCGCAGCACTTTTTGTATTTCTTTCCGCTGCCGCAGGGGCAGGGATCGTTGCGGCCGATCTTGGGTCCGGTATTGCGCACTGTTCCCGGGGTGATAACCTTGCCGTCGACGTAATACCACACGTCCTTCAGGCGGCTGAAAAAGCCCAGCTCGTGATAGTTATGAATGGCGCCGTTTTGACGGTAGGTGGCGATGAATTCCACCGTGCCTTCGTCGTCATTCTCGCCGCCGTCCTTGGTATCCACGATTTCCAGCTTTACCCATTCGGAGCTATCCGCCCAGCGCTTGGTGGCCAGCGGGTCGTACTCCTCGTGATGGTCCGGATGCAGGGTCCGGCCGATGTAGTCGGTCTCGCCTTTCGCGAATGCGCTGTAGCGTGAGCGCATCAGTGCCTCGGCCGTGGTGGCGGACTGTGTCCCGTCGATCAGGGGGGCGCAGCAGGTTTCGTATTCCTTGCCGGAGAGACAGGGGCACTGGGTCATGGTTTGGCTTCTTTAATTATGCTGTTGGTGATTCAGCGGGCCATGATACGGGAAATTTCCTGCAGGCGGAATACGCGTGGAATGTCCGGCAGCGGCGTAACGGGTATCATTGTCGCGCGCCATGTATTCTTTTTCCCGGCTTTCTTATTATTATAAAGTGTTTCGCTCATGAAAAGCATGGAGATACCCGCCACGCGGTGATAGCCGCGGGCGCGGTGGACACGGCATGGAGACTCGTATACTGTCTGTGAAGTGCCGCTTGGCGAAGTCATCAGGCACTGGCAACGGGGGATGTAATGCCGACATTCGATATAGTTTCTGAAGTGGATATGCATGAGGTGAACAACGCGGTGGATCAGGCCAACCGGGAGGTGACCACGCGTTTTGATTTCAAGGGCAGCAATGCGAAATTCGAGCGCGACGAGGCGCAGATCACTCTGCACGCCCAGGTGGATTTTCAGCTCCAGCAAATGCTGGACATCCTAAACGAGAAACTGGCGCGGCGCGGCGTGGATATCGCCTGTCTTGAAGTCAAGGAGCCGGAGATCGCCCTCAATCACGCGCGCCAGTCGGTGATCCTGCGCCAGGGATTGGACGCCCCCTTGGCCAAGGATATCATCAAGCGTATCAAGGACGCCAAGCTGAAGGTGCAGGCTACTATACAGGGCGATAAGGTGCGTGTGGCGGGCAAGAAGCGCGATGACCTGCAGGAGGTGATCGCCATGCTGCGCAAGGATAAGCTGGCCCTGCCGCTGCAGTTTAACAACTTTCGCGACTGAGCCGCCGCGGGGCGCGCATGATATCGCCGCGCGGCGAAAATCGGCATCGATCGGATCATTACCATGGCGAAATACCGATTTGTCACCGTATGGCGGATCCAGGCGCCGCTGCCGCAGGTGTGTGATGCTGTTTCCCAATCCCTGAAGTGGCCGGACTGGTGGCGGGGAGTGGAGAAGGTCGAGGTATTCGACCCCGGTGACAAGGACGGCATCGGCAGCCTGCGGCGTTTCACCTGGAAGGGCAGGTTGCCCTACCGGCTCACATTCGATATCCGTGTCACCCGCGCCGTCCCGCGCAGCTTTCTGGAAGGCCATGCCAGCGGCGAGTTGGAGGGCGTCGGCCGCTGGCATTTCTCCAGTGATGGTGTAGTGACCGCGGTGCGCTATGAGTGGACCGTGCGCACCACCCGGCGCTGGATGAACATCCTGGCCCCGCTCGCCCGTCCGCTGTTCAAGTGGAATCATGATCAAATCATGCGGCAGGGCGCCGAGGGCATGGCGCGTCTGCTCAACGCCAGGCTGATTACCCTCAACAGCTTCGGCGCCCGCGACTGACGCCATCGGGGGTAGGAGTCCGTCGGACTTAGGACTGATCTACTGCGCCGATGGGAGAGCGGTCCATTATTCCGATCCTTTTCGTCAAATAGCTATGGCTCCACCCTTCGCTTCGCTC
>CAYXAX010000003.1:0-44134 GCA_964463055.1 uncultured Gammaproteobacteria bacterium
GCGAGGCCATTGAAGCCACTGGCGCGATCGCGTACACTGCCCACGCCGCGCAAGGCGAGGCCGACAAGGCGGCGGCGGCGCTGAAGGCCGTTCCTCCTTCACCGTACAAGGACGCCCTGCTGGCACTGACTGAATTCTCAGTCACACGCACTTACTAATTACACACAAGTTTTTCATCGGGGTGTAGCTCAGCCTGGTAGAGCACTGCCTTCGGGAGGCAGGGGCCGGAGGTTCGAATCCTCTCACCCCGACCATGTACCCGCCAAGGGGCGTTTACTCCGATCGTCGACCGGGGAGCGCGCGCCGATGCAACGGGGTTATATATGCGCCTTATTATCCTTGCCGTCATCCTCTTTCTATTGGTCGCTGTCGTGCGGCAGTTTCTGAGCAGTCCCACCAAGAAAAAACCACCGCCGCAAACGCCTCGACATGGCACCATGGTGCGCTGCGAACAATGTGGACTGCACATTCCAGCCTCGGAGGCATTTCGCGACGAGGATAAATTCTTCTGTAATAACAAACATTTAGAAGAGTATCGCCGGTCGCGGCGGCGATAGACGGCCGCACCAGGGCGCGCGCGGACCAGGACAACACGCATACACCACTGGATGGATACCCCGCTGGTGCCGATATAGGCGGTGGAGAAACGAAATACGGGCTGAAAGGAATCCATCATGCTGACCACTGCCTCACCCAACGAAGACCTGCCCGGCGAGGTCATCGTAGGGATGCCCGCAGATGCCGCCCCACTTTGGAAACCCCTGCGCTATCTGAATCTGTACCGCCTGGTGATCGCCGCATGTCTGGTGGTCATCGGCTTCTGGGACAAGCTCACCGCGCCGCTGGGCACCCACTACCCCATGCTGTATTTCACCACCAGCGTGGGTTACATCATATTCAGCGTGGTGAGCATGTTTTTCATGGACTGGCGGCGCCCACCGTTCACCGTCCAGGTGTATACCCACCTGTTGGTGGACATCGCCGCCATCACCGTGTTGATCCATGCCAGCGGCGGGCTCAAGAGCGGCCTCGGCGTGCTGCTGGTGGTGGCCATCGCAGGCGGGAGCCTGCTCATGGCTGGGCGTATTGCGATTCTGTTCGCCGCCATCGCAACCCTGAGCGTACTGGGAGAACAGGTCTACAGCGAGATCAGCGATCCCGATGCGACCACCAACTTCACCCATGCCGGCCTGCTCGGCGCCGCCTTTTTCGCCACTGCCACTCTGGCCTATATACTCGCCAGGCGGGTCCGGGAAAGCGAGGCGCTCGCCGCCCAGCGCGGTATCGACCTGGCCAATTTGGAACAGCTCACCGGCTACATCGTGGAGCGCATGCAGACCGGCATCGTGGTGGTGGACAACACCACCCGGGTGCGCCTGGTCAATGACTCCGCCCGGCACCTGTTGAGCCTGGGAAGCGATAACGAAAAAACCGACGCGCTGCGGCTGCCGCCGGTACTGCTGGACCAATTAAAGGAATGGCACGATGTATCGAACTATGAACCATCCAGCCTGCGGCCGACAAACACCTCCCCGGACATCATGCCGCGCTTCGCCAGACTCGGGGTGAACAAGGATTCGGGCACATTGATATTCCTGGAAGACATGACCGCCATGGCACAGCACGCCCAGCAGCTCAAGCTGGCTTCCCTGGGGCGCTTGACGGCCAGCATCGCCCACGAGATACGTAATCCCCTCAGCGCCATCAGCCACGCCGGGCAGCTATTGGCCGAATCACCCCATTCGGACAGTAGCGATCAGCGACTTACCGAGATCATTCGTGATCACTCGCGACGGGTCAACACTATTGTGGAAAACGTACTGCAATTGAGCCGCAGAAAACGGGCACAGCCGCAAGAGATAGGACTGCAGTCGTGGCTGGCAAACTTTGTATCCGAATTCTGCCGTACGCAGGGCATGGATGAAACCCGCATCAGTGTGAATATCGAACCAAGCGAAGTCACTGTGCGCATCGACCCGGAACAGCTGCATCAGATCCTGTGGAACCTGTGCCACAACGGCTTGCGTTATACCCAGCCGGCGGCCGGGGCAGCGGCACTGGAACTGCGCGGCGGGGTGGCATCAGATGCCCAGACGCCATTCCTGGACATCATCGACTCCGGCCCCGGGATCGACGATCAGGTCGCGGAACACATTTTCGAACCGTTCTTTACCACGGCGCAGAAAGGCACCGGGCTCGGGCTGTACATCGCCCGGGAGCTGTGTGAGGCCAACCAGGCGCGATTGAGCTACCTGCGCGCCCCCACCGGCGGCAGCTGCTTTCGCATTTCCTTTGCCGACCCACGCCGCAAGCAGGTGGCCTGATGACACGCCCCCACGTACTGGTCGTCGACGATGAGCCGGATATCCGGGAACTCCTGGAGATGACCCTGGAACGTATGGATGTGGTTCCCCACGGCGTGGGGGACCTTGGTCAGGCCCGCGCCATGCTCGCCGCACAGCCCTTCGCCGTATGCCTCACCGACATGCGCCTACCGGACGGCAACGGCATCGACCTGGTGGAATATATCCAGCACCATCATCCCCAGATACCGGTAGCGGTGATCACCGCCCACGGCAACATGGAGGCCGCCGTCGCCGCCCTGAAGGCCGGCGCGTTTGATTTCGTGTCCAAACCCGTGGACCTGCAGGTTTTGCGCAATCTGGTGACCACCGCCCTGCGCCTGTCTCAAAAACACCCCGAATCCGCCAGCCGGCCCTCCCTGGAACTGCTGGGCAATTCACCGGCCATCCGCAAGACCCGGGAGACCATAGCAAAGCTGGCCCGCAGCCAGGCGCCGGTGTATATCAGCGGTGAGTCCGGCACCGGCAAGGAGCTTGTGGCGCGGCTCATACACGAAAAAGGGCCGAGAGCGGACAAACCCTTTGTGCCGGTGAACTGCGGCGCCATCCCTGAACACCTCATGGAGAGTGAATTTTTCGGTCATAAAAAGGGCAGCTTTACGGGCGCCACGGTCGATAAACCCGGCTTGTTTCAGGCCGCCCACGGCGGCACTTTGTTCCTCGACGAGGTCGCGGACCTGCCCCTGCAGATGCAGGTCAAATTGCTGCGCGCCATCCAGGAGAAGGCTGTGCGTCCCATTGGCGAACAGAAGGAACACGGCATCGATTGCCGCATTCTCAGCGCCACGCATAAGGATTTGGCGCGGCTCGTGGAGCAAGGCGTCTTCAGGCAGGACCTGTTTTACCGTATCAACGTCATCGAGATCCATGTCCCGAGCCTGCGCGAACGGCCCGACGACATACCCATGCTGGCCGACTATGTGCTGCAGCGTCTGGCCGGGGCGGCGGGCGCCCACTGTCCCGGCATCGCCCCAGCGGCCATGAAGCTGCTGTGCGGCTATGATTTTCCCGGCAATGTACGTGAACTGGAGAACATCCTGGAGCGCGCATTGACCCTGTGTGACGGCCATGAGATCAAGGGGCACGACCTTCAGCTCCCGGAGCAAAGCGGGGCGCCGGGGCAAAAACCGGTTAAAATGCCCCTTGAGCCCTATCTCGACGACATGGAGCGGGAACGCATCGTCCATGCCCTGGAGCAGACCCGCTATAACAAGACGGCGGCGGCGCGCCTGCTGGGCGTCACGTTCGGCGCCTTGCGCTACCGGCTGAAAAAGCTGGGGCTGGAGTAGCGCCCCGGCGCAGGTGTTGAAAATGCGCAGTTATTGCTGAAACACAGCAGCTATTCAGGCCCATGACGAGGACAACCACCGCCTTCAGACCCTCTTTGACAATCGATGAAAGCCCCCATAAAAATGGGTTTTCTTATTGTTTTATAAGTATTTTTTAAATGCCACAACGGCCCGGCTTCGGCCCTGAAGCGTGTTCAGGTTAAAGATGGCACGCTCTCTGCAGATAACCAGGCAAGGCACAAGTTTAGCCACCGGGCCATGGGAAGCAGGGATGAACGGCCCACTCGTAAGGAGAGGTCAAGGATGCGCCGGGAGCAGGATAAACAAGGCCAGACGCGCTTGGGTTAACACGATTTCACACAGTTGGAGAGCACTATCATGAAAAAGACGCAGCAAGGTTTTACACTGATCGAACTTATGATCGTCGTGGCGATCATCGGCATCCTGGCCGCCATCGCCCTGCCGGCCTACCGGGACTACACGGTCCGTTCCAAGGTCACGGAATTGCTGTTGGCCGCTGACGGCGCCAAGACATCGGTCGAAGAATACGCGCAGTCCAACGGCACCCTGACCAATTCAAATACAGGGTTGTCGATTGGCACCAGTCACTATGTAAGCTCCGGCAGCATCAGCACAGCCGGTGTAATCACGGTCAGTGGCACCTCCACCAAACTGGGTGCGGACAGCCCCGTCTCGGTGGTGCTGACACCGACCCTGAACTCCGGTTCCGGTACAGTGGCCTGGGCCTGCACGGGCGGAACCGGCACTGCTGCGAAGTACCTGCCTGCTTCATGTCGTTAATGTAAGTCGGAGTAGTTGGTCAGAATGCCCCATCCATACGGATGGGGCATTTTTTTCTTGAAGGGCGACAATATGTCTAGCGGATTGCGTCATACACCGCCTTACACAACTGTTCTATTGTTGGCCGGAATGTGCCTCATCGCCACGCTGGCCTACCTGCCGGGACTGTCCGGAGATTTTATCTTCGACGACATTGGCAATCTCGTCCATAACGACCAAATCAAGCTGCATGACCTCAGCAGTGAATCCATAGCAGGCGCCATGATGGCGAGTCACAGCGGACCGCTGAAACGCCCCATCAGCATGCTCAGCTTCGGACTCAATTACTACTTCGCCGGCATGGATGCGTTCTATTTCAAACTCACCAACCTCGTCATTCACCTGCTCAACGGCATCGGGCTGTTCTTTCTGACTCGACTCATACTGCGGGTATACCGGCAACGGTCTGAACACCGACTGACGGACGCCCACATTATTATCACAAGCGCGGCGATCAGCGCTGCATGGCTTCTACACCCCCTGAATCTGACCGGCGTCCTTTATGTGGTCCAGCGCATGACCAGCCTGTCGGCGCTGTTCGTCATCTGGGGACTGGTGTGCTACACGGCGGGACGGCAGCGTATCAATGACGGCCGCCCCGGCCTGGCACTGATCCTCACGGGCCTGCTGGCATTCACCCCGTTGGCCGTGCTGAGCAAGGAAAACGGCGCCCTGCTGCCCGTGTTCATGCTTGTCATCGAATACGTCATGTTCGGCTTTGAAACACCCCGGCCACAACAGCGGCGATTTCTATACGGCCTGTTTGGGCTGTCCATCCTCGTCCCAGCGGCGATCATCGCGGTTTACACCCTGATCAATCCTCATTGGCTGATGGGCGGTTACCAAATCCGCCAATTCGACATGACCGAGCGCCTGCTCACCGAGAGTCGGGTGCTGTGGTTCTATCTCAAGTTGATACTGGCGCCCACCGCCAGTCAATTGGGCCTGTTTCATGATGATTTTCCCATATCTCACAACCTGCTCGATCCGCACTCTACGCTGCCGGCGGTGATCGGCCTCGGAGCGCTGTTGGCATTGGCGTTCTGGTCACGGCGCCGCGCACCCCTGATTGCACTGGGCCTGTTGTGGTTCTTCGTCGGCCACAGCATGGAATCCACCGTGCTGCCCCTTGAGCTGGTTCACGAACATCGCAACTACCTGCCCGCGTACGGAATTCTGGTGATCGCTGTCTACTATCTGCTTTACCCTTTCGCCTTCACCACGATCCTGCGCGGACGGCAGGCCTTCGCCGCGGCATTCATTGTCCTGCTTGGCATCGGTACCGCGGTACGCGCCAGCGACTGGGGCAACCCGGCGCTGTTGGCCGTTATTGAAGCGGCCCATCACCCGGAATCCGCGCGGGCCAATCACTATGTCGCCGTTATGTATGCGGCCCTCGCGGGCGCGGCCAAAGCCCCCGAGAAAAAAGACAAGTATTACCGAATGTCTCTGTCTCACTTTGAAACCGCCGCCCGTACGGGAGGGAACGACGTGGACGGTTGGGTCGGCGTACTGGTACTGAGAGACAATTTCGGTCACCCGCCCGATGAGCACGTGGTGGACACACTGGTAGACCGCCTGCAACATGCGCCCTTTGCCAATAATACCGCAAACGATCTCTTCGAGTTGGTGAAGTGCGAGGAAAAGAAACAGTGCCATATTCCCTTGGCCATCATGGGAAGGCTTTTCACGGCGGCCCTGAAAAACCCCAGCCTCACGAGGAGCTCGCGCTCCATGGTACTCATGTCCGCCGCGGAGCACCTCGTCGATAATGTCGGCAACATCCGCGATGCCGTGGCCATGGCATCGGAGGCCGTGAGCCTCGGACCGGATAACCTCACAAATCGACTCAGCCTAATAAAACTTTTGATTGTCAGCCATCATTACGCACGGGCAAGCGATCAAATCGAAAAGGCCAGGCGGCTGGACAAATTGGGGATCTATGCCCAGCAGATCGCGGAACAGGAGCAGGCCCTGATGCTGGCGCAAAAGCCACAGCAGACGCAGCACGACGCATTGTCCGGATCAACTGCCGGCGGCAAGAATATCGAGATCCTGGGGGACAACCGGGGCTCGTAACCTATCAGCCGGACTCTACGTATCCGACCGATTGCTTTATCATGGCAGGGATCTCTCTTGTCTGCAGTGGACGCAAATGATGCCCCCACGTCTTTTGTCAAACGACAAAGTCCTCATCACCTTTTCCCTCTTGCTGGTACTGGCCGGCACTGCCTGGGCCTATTACCCCGGCCTGCACGGCGGATTTGTCTTCGATGACCTGACTAATATCAATGACAATGACGCCATCGCCGTCACACACCTGGATGCACAGTCGCTGGAACAGGCGGCGGTTTCCCGCAGCGGGGGCATTTCCAGCCGCGCGATCAGTATGGCGAGTTTCGCCATAAATTATTATTACAGCCAGCTCAATCCGTTCGCCTACAAAGCCACCAATCTGGCCGTGCACCTGCTCAACGGCGTGGCGCTGTTTTTCCTCACCGGCTTGATTCTCCGGGCCTACCGCGACCGTCACGATACCCGTCTTAGCACCCTTCACATACGTATCCTCAGCGTGGTGGTCGCCGCCGCGTGGCTGCTGCACCCCATCAATCTCACCAACGTGCTGTATGTCGTGCAGCGCATGAACAGTCTGAGTACGTTGTTCATTGTGTTGGGGCTGATATGTTATTTACACGGGCGGCGACGTTTCGACCAAGGCCCATGGGGGGTGGTGCTGATCTTGGCGGCCTTCGCGGTGTTCACGCCTATTGCCATCCTGTGCAAGGAAAACGGCGCACTGCTGCCTCTATACGCCTTCGTGCTTGAAATGACTCTGTTCGGCATGCGCAGCGGGCGGCCCCGCGGGCGGGTGTTTCTATGGTGCGTGTTCGGCGTATTTCTGCTGCTGCCGCTGCTGGGGTTCCTCGTCTATATGTTTTTGCATCCCGACTGGCTGGCGAACGGCTATCTCAACCGCGACTTCACTCTGGGCGAGCGCCTGCTCACCGAGGCGCGGGTATTGTGGTTCTATCTGCTCATCATCCTGGTACCGGATATCCGCTTCATGGGGCTGTACCATGACGATATGGCAGTCTCCCACGGCCTATTCCACCCGCTCACCACGGCACCGGCGCTGGCCGGGATCGCGCTGCTGTTTGCCGCCGCGGCGCTGTGCCGTCGACGCGCCCCCATGGTGACACTGGGCATCCTGTTCTTTTTTGCGGGTCACAGCATGGAGTCCACCATACTCCCGCTGGAATTGGTACACGAGCACCGCAACTATCTGCCCGTGTACGGCATCCTGCTGGCATTTTTCTATTACATCGCTCACCCCGGGTTGCGCTGGAACCGTTGGCGGCTGCGTCATGCCGCCGCCGTTGTCTTCATCGGCGCCTTCGCCACGGCGACCACCGTCAGGGCCTCTCAGTGGGGCGACCTGAGAGTATTCAACCGTGTCGAGGTCGCCCATCACCCAAAATCCCCCCGGGCCAATTTCGGGCTGGGTGAGGAGTACTTCAATGATATGAAAAACGGCGCGCCGGACCGCGCGGAAAATTTCCGCAAGGCGCGCCAATATTTCGCACGAGCCACGCTGGCTGACAAACATTTCACCAACGGGCTGTTCGGCATGGTCATCCTTTATACGTCCGTTAAGATGGACATTCCCCCGGTCATCATCAGCATGCTGGCGCAGCGCCTGGCACTCGTGCCCATTGCCAATAACACCACCAATATGCTGGCAAAACTGATCACCTGCCAGGAAATTCACACCTGTCACCTTACACAGGTGGAGTTGGCACGACTGATGGTCGCGGCGGTAAGCAACAAGACCCTGCGCGGCACCCACAAGGCATCGGTACTGACCTCCGCAAGCCGCTATTTCGCGCTGCAGAATAATTACCCGGAGGCGCTGCGTTATGCAGAACACGCCGCTCAGAGCGCTCCCGGCGAGCTGCAGTACCGACTCAACGTGGTCTACTGGCTGATAAGCATGGGCAGACTGGACGAGGCGCAACGCAGACTCGCCGCGGCCCAGGCCGCGGATACCCTGGGACGCCATGCACAATACATTGCCGAACAGGAGAAACGACTTAAGGATGCGCGATTTGTACAGCAACTCTCCCGATAAGCAGCGGGGCATGCTGCCACCCAAAACGGGATTTGACTCCGTCGGCCTGATACACTGCCGCTAATGGACTTCTAAATATGCGCCACTTCGTGCCGAGTATTAATATAATCAAAATCTTCAGACCGGGCGAAAACAACCGATGAAAAACATGCTCAGCATTATCATTCCGGCTAAAAACGAGGAAAACGGATTGCGACTCATTCTGCCGGAACTGCGCAGTCGCTTCCCTGAAGCCGAGATCATCGTGGTGGACGATGGCTCTACCGACAATACGGCCGTAGTATGCCGTGAACTTGGCGCGCAGGTCGTGTCGCACCCCTACAGCATGGGCAACGGCGCGGCCATCAAGAGCGGCGCCCGGGCAGCAGGCGGTGATATATTCGTCTTTATGGATGCAGACGGCCAGCACAAGCCCGAGGATATCGAGAAATTGCTGGAGAAGCTGGACCATGGATTTGATATGGCGGTCGGGGCGCGCAGTGACGGCTCCCAGGCCAGCCTGGGACGGCTCTACGCCAATAATCTGTACAACCGCCTGGCCACCTGGATGACCGGACACAAGATCGCCGACCTCACGTCAGGCTTTCGCGCGGTAATCGCGCCCAAGTTCCGAAACTTTCTATACCTCCTGCCCAACGGATTTTCATACCCCACCACCATCACCATGGCGTTTTTTCGCGCCGGCTATGGGGTTTCCTATATACCCATCGTGGCCAATCCGCGCATCGGCAAAAGTCACATCGACCCGCTGCGCGATGGTGTGCGTTTTTTACTGATTATCTTCCGTGTCGGGACCCTGTATTCACCATTGAAGCTGTTTCTACCCATCAGCCTGGCGTTTTTTGGCATAGGGCTTGCTTATTACATATACACCTATACCACCATGGGCCGCTTTACCAACATGAGCGCGTTGCTGTTCATTACCTCGGTGCTCGTGTTTCTGATCGGGTTGATATCGGAGCAGATCACCATGCTGATTTATCAGCGTACCCATAAGGATTCGTCCTGACGCGTACTTTACTCGGTGCGCATAGGCGGCACAGCCAGTTGAATCAATGTCCGGTAACATACCGGCAGCACGACATGGAGGTAGGATCGCAAAATGAAAGTGGTTATTCTCGCAGGCGGATACGGCACACGCCTTTCGGAGGAGACCAGCCTCATTCCCAAGCCGATGATTGAAATCGGCGGTCGGCCGCTGCTCTGGCACCTGATGAAGATCTTCTCCACCCAGGGCTATAACGAATTCATCGTGGCGTTGGGCTACAAGGGCAATGTCATCAAACAATACTTTTTGAATTTCCCCCAGATCGAGGCCGACCTGACTATCGACTTGGCCAACGGCACGGCGCGCAAGATCAAAAAGAGCGAGGTGGAATGGAAGATTGATCTCATCGATACCGGTACTGATACAATGACCGGCGGCCGGCTCAAGCGGCTGGGCGAGCGTATCGACGGCACCACCCTGTTTACCTACGGCGATGGTCTGTCCAACATCGACGTCAATGACCTGGTAGCATTTCACCGCTCACACGGTAAGCTGGCCACCGTTACCGCGGTCCCGCCGACACCGCGTTTCGGACTGCTGCAGCTGAAGGACAGCCAGGTCACCGCGTTCAATGAAAAGCGCAACAACGCCACTGACTGGATCAACGGCGGCTACTTCGTGGTGGAACCCGGCGTCATGGATTACATTGACGGCGATGACACTTCGTGGGAGCGCACCCCGTGCGAGCGGCTGGCGCGGGACGGGCAGCTGATGGCCTACAAACACCACGGCTACTGGCAATGCGTGGATACCCTGCACGAGCTGCGCTTGCTGCGCGACGCCTGGAACGGCGGTCAGGCCCACTGGAAAATATGGCCGTAACGCACGCACCCCGCTGCACTGACGATCATCAGGATTTGCAGACCGTGACCACACCGTGCCGATTCTGTGATGCCCCGCTGGGCCGGACCTTTGTCGACCTGGGCGCGTCACCTCTGGCCAACGCCTATCTGAAGCCCGCCCAGCTGCAGCGCATGGAGCCGTTTTACCCCCTGCATGTCCTGGTCTGTGAATCGTGTCTCCTGACGCAACTGCCGATGCTCGAGCGCCCCGAGGATATATTCAGCGATTACGCCTACTTTTCCTCCTTCTCCGAGAGCTGGCTGCGCCACGCGGCGTCGTTCGCCAATGACGCCAGGCAGCGCTTCCAGCTGGACAGGCGGTCCATGGTCATCGAGATCGCCAGCAACGACGGTTACCTGCTGCAGAATTTTACCGCCGCGGGCATCCCGGTACTCGGCATTGAGCCGGCCGCCAATATCGCCCGTACAGCGATGGACAAGGGAATCCCCACTCAGATCGCGTTTTTCAACAGCGAACTGGCCGATGCCCTGGCGGCGCAGGGCAAGCAGGCGGACATGATCATCGCCAACAACGTCATCGCCCATGTGCCCGAACTCAACGACTTCGTGGACGGGTTGAGGCGCATCCTGAAACCCGGCGGGGTGATATCCCTGGAGTTTCCCCATCTAATGGAACTGATCCGCGACACGCAGTTCGATACCATTTATCATGAACATTTTTCATATTTTTCCTTTCTCACCATGAAAAAGATCCTTGGCGCGCACGGCCTGAGCGTCTTCGACGTGGAGCAGCTGCCCACCCATGGCGGGTCCTTGCGTGTTTACGCCAAGCATAGTGACAATGACCGCCCGCAGATCAGTGAACGTGTTGATGAACTGCTAAGACTGGAAAAGGTGTTCGGCATGCACTCACTGACCACCTATACGAACTTCACCGCCAGTGTCCAGGCAGTCAAGCGCTCGCTGCTGCGCTTTCTCATCGACGCCAAAGACAGGGGCGCCGTGGTGGCAGGGTACGGGGCCCCGGCCAAGGGCAATACCCTGTTGAACTACTGTGGGGTAAGGAGCGACCTTCTCGACTATACAGTCGACCTCAGCCCCCATAAACAAGGCCTGTTCCTCCCCGGTGTGCATATCCCCATCCACGCGCCTGAAAAGATCCGCGAGACACAACCCGACTATGTCCTGATCCTGCCGTGGAACCTGCGAGATGAGATCATGGAGCAGTTGGCATATATTCGTGAGTGGGGCGGAAAATTCGTGGTGCCTGTTCCCGAGGCGGCGGTGCTTGCATGAAATTCATCGAGACTGCCCTGAACGGGGTGTTTATCATCGAACCCGAACCGGCGGGCGATGAGCGCGGCTTTTTTGCACGCACATGGTGCCGCGAAGAATTCCAGCGATACCAGCTCAATACCACCATCGCCCAATGCAGCCTGTCCTTCAATAAGAAAAAAGGCACGCTGAGGGGCATGCACTATCAAGTCGAACCGTTCCGGGAAACCAAGGTGATCAGGTGCACCCGCGGCGCCATCTATGATGTGGCTGTGGACCTGCGGCGGGACTCACCCTCTTTTGGCCAATGGGTTGGCATGGAATTGACCGCGGGCAATCACAAGATGGTCTATATCCCCGAAGGCCTGGCCCATGGCTTTATATCCCTGGAAGACAACACGGAGGTCCACTACCAGATTTCCCAGGTGTACAGTGCGCAGCACGCATGCGGCGTACGCTGGGACGACCCGATGTTCGACATCAAGTGGCCGCCGGGTGAAAAGATACTCTCCGAACGAGATCGGAACTGGCCCCTGTTCCACGCAGACACCCCGGGAAACTCGCCATGACCCCACCACGGCGCGCATCCCATGACGGCACCTTACACTCCAGCCGTTGCGCCGGCATGCGGCATGGCAGCGGTCATTGGTATCGGATTCGATCGACCGCCTCACGGTACGCAAATGCACGCTAGGCGCATCTTACTCATCGGCGGAACCGGACAGCTGGGCGCCGAAATCCGCCGTGACGCGGACACCTTCGGATTCGACGTCCACTCGCCTGACAGCAAGTCCCTGGACATCACCGATGACGACTCCCTGAAAACGGCCATCGCCGAATTCAAACCGGCCGCGGTCATCAACACCGCCGCGTATCACGTGGTGCCGGACTGTGAGCGGGAGCCGCTGCGCGCCATGGCGGTCAATTGCCAGGCGGTCAACCGCTTGGCCTTGGTGTGCAAGGCGGCGGGCGCCGCATTCGTCACCTACAGTACGGATTACGTATTCGACGGCGCCAAAGGGACTCCGTACGTTGAGAACGACCCCCCCAATCCACTGCAGTTCTATGGCATTTCCAAACTGGCGGGGGAGTTCGCCGCACTGAATTACTATGGCGACAAAACCATCGTTATTCGCACCAGCTTCCTGTACGGCGGCAAAGCGGGCAGTTCACAGAAAAAGGGAAACTTTGTACTCAATATCCTGCGGCAGGCACAGCACACGGCGACAATCGAGGTCAGTTCGGATCAGACTGTCAGCCCGACGTTCGCCGGCGACCTGAGCAAGGCGACACTGGAGCTGCTGCGCGGCGGCACGGTGTGTGGCATTTACCACCTGGCCAATGAAGGCTTCTGCCGCCTCAGTGACTTCGCCGCAACGATTCTTACCCTCGCCGGCAGTGACACCGTGGTAATACCTGTTGACAGGAGCCAGTCCGTACACAGCGTGCGCAGGCCGGCATTCACAGCCCTGCACAACACTCGCGCCAAGTCCCACGGCGTTGAACTCCCGCCGTGGTCAACGGCCCTCGCGGCATACATCCGTTCTCTCGGCGATTCGCCGGCATAGTTTATGGAGATGACAGCATGAGCAGCAATGAGTTTGAAAGCCGGAACAATACCATGATTGAGGCCATGGGAAAGGACCTGGAACTCAAATCAAAAACCAATCAATGGGTCGAGCACTGTTCTCGCTACGAGTATTCCTACCACTTTAAATGGATGGGCAGGCCGGTTATACAATTTCCTCAGGACCTGATTGCCCTGCAGGAAATAATCTGGGACACGAAACCGGATCTGATCGTCGAGACCGGGGTCGCCCATGGGGGCTCTCTCATTTTTTATGCGTCGCTGCTGGAACTGATCGGCGGCGATGGCCGTGTGGTCGGTATCGATGTGGATATACGCGACCATAACCGCCGAGAAATAGAACAGCACCCCATGCACAAACGCATCACCCTGCTGCAAGGATCATCCACGGATGAACATATCCTTCAGCAAGTGCACGATATCGCCTCCGGGTGTCAGCGGGTGCTGGTGGTGCTGGACTCCAATCACACCCATGCCCATGTACTGCGGGAACTTCAGGTGTATTCGCCACTGGTCAAGGCGGGTGGTTATCTGGTGGTGCTGGATACCTTTGTTGAGGACATGCCGGAGGGTTTCGTGGTCGACCGGCCATGGGGGCGGGGTGACAATCCCAAGACCGCAGTGTGGGAGTTCCTGAAGACCACCAACCGCTTCGTCATTGATCAGCGCATCCAGAATAAACTACTCATCACGGTGGCCCCCGACGGCTACCTGAAATGCCTCAAGGATTAAACCGCAACGGCACATGTGACTGAGACGCCTTCCGCGCAGTGTCAGCGCAGGCGCGACAGCACCCACACGACGGCGTCCGCCGCCAGGATCACCAGCCTGAACCCGGCCATCAGCGCGGCCATCCCGCCCAGCGAGAGGGGCGCATTCAGCAGCTTCCCGGCGACCACCTCGAAGACACCTATGCCCTGGGGAGCGAAGATCGCCACGTAGCCCACCCCCCATGAAAACAGGTAGGTGGCCCCCACCTCGATCAGCGATGCCGCCGCCAGTACCGCGGGAAACGCTGCCAGGTAACAGATGAACGTTGCGGCGGCAACGACCCAATACACGGTCAGAATCGCGGCGGCCTGATAATAACTCCCCAGCGGAAACCCGTTCGGCGTCTTGAGCAGGCGTGCGTTGATAAACGCGGGCATCATGATCAACCCCAGCAACGCGACGCCGGCACAGGCGAGCCCTAGACCGCCCCAGCCTTGCACGCCGCGCACGGCCGCCAGGCCCATGCCACCCAAAATAAAAGTGATGACGGGAGGAAAAACGGTCTCCAGAAACACCAGCGTGGCAAGGTGGCGCGGCTGAATGCCGTGTTGGTGGTAATCCATGGCGCGGCCCACGGTATGCCAGATACCGCCGGGCAGATAACGCCCCGGCAGGCGCTGGGCGAATATCCCGAACGCCTTGGCGTAACTGATTTCTGATCCGCAGGCGCGCAGTATCAGGGTCTGCACCAGCGGCGACAGAAAGTGCAGCGCCACCCATAGTGCGCCCGCAGCCGCCAGGTATCCCAGTCTGGCATGGGTAAGGACTTGTCCAAGGGCATGACGGGCATGCCAGCCGAAAAACAGCAGGGCGGATACCGCCAGGGGTGTGAACAGGCGCTTTGCCCACAGCAGTGCCACATTCAGCCATCCCGCAGCCCACGGCCACTGTTCCATGGGATTATTCATGGGGCCTAGAGGCAACCGGTATCCGGTACCGGGATCATACGGCGTCTCGATGTCGCGATACGAGGTATTTTACCGGCATCGCAGGCATCAGTAGGAGCAAGATGAATACCTTCCTCGACACCGGTATGTCGGCCCGCCACAGCAACGCGACCAACTCCACGGGTAGCCGCATCAGCGGGAAGAGGCGATCGATCATGGAACGGGACAGCCCGAACTCACTGCTGCGGTAGCGCGCCATGCGCTGTTCGTGGGTCTCGATCACACGAAACTGCCGCCGGTACCAATGTGCTGCCGCGGCATGCACGAAGTGCCCCTGCAGCACCATTTCCAACAGCATGATCAGATCCGTCCCGGCCATGTTGTGAATTTTCTTCACGCGGCGCAGGGCCGCCATGCGCATGACGCCCAGGATCGGGTGCATGTTGCCCCAGAACACGGTAAAGAAACGCCCCACCGGTTCCATGCCGCGGGTGTCACTCCAGCCACTGCTCTTGGCCATGGGGCCGCCGTCGGCGTCGATCCAATGGGAGCAGCCGAATGCGATCACCGCCGCGGCATCTGCCTCCAGCAGCGCCACGCACTCGGACACCAGATTGGGCGACCACAGGTCATGGCCGGCGGCCCACATGAAATAATCCCCCGAGGCGGCCGATTTCACATAGTCGAAATTCTCGGTTATACCGCGGTTGACATCGTAGCGGTGGTATTTGATACGCGGGTCCCGCAGGGCATAGCGCCGGCAGATGGCCTCGGTGTCGTCCGTGGAGCCGTTGTCGGAGATAATGATCTCCAGGCACGGGTAGTCCTGGATCAGCAATGCATCCAGTGAAGCCTCCAGATGCGCCCCCTCGTTGTAGACCGGCATGCCGATACTGACCAGCGGTGGGCCGGTCATGGGTATAGCCGCTCTTCAGTAAAGCGTCGCTCATCGCACATCTCGAAAGGCATGGGTAATCAATATCCTACATGTAAGGATTAAAACGCGCTCAAGGATAGCAGTCCGGGGGGGAATGACAAAGAGACCCCACAACGGCCCGCGTGTCCGTCCATTACAATATCTACCATGACGGCCGTTGATTTAGTTTGCGACGGCCCGCGCCCGGCTCCGTCGATAACCCCATGTATTATCAGGGTGTTAGACAACCTCTAATTTAATATCTGTGATGGCCGATACAGTTTTGGCGGTTTTATCGGTGACACAATCTCGATCATGGCAGTATCCAGTACTCAGATTCGACTCAGTGGATTGGCGCGCAAGCTCGTCCAGGATGGGCTATTGGCCCAGGAAATCGCCGAACAGGCCGCAGACCAAGTTGCCAAAGACAAAAGTTCCTTGGTCTGCCACTTGGTTAATAATAAAATCATCGATAGCTACACCCTTGCCAATGTGGCTTCACAGGAATTTGGCATGCCCCTGTTTGACATCGCTGCCATGGACATGGAATTGTCTGCCGCACGACTGGTCGATGAGAAGCTGGTGCGGCGCCACCACGCCCTGCCGCTTTACAAGCGCGGCAACCGCCTGTTCGTGGCGGTCTCAGACCCCAATAATCTGGCCGCGCTGGACGAATTCAAGTTCCACGTGGGCGCCAATGCCGAGGCCGTCCTCGTCGAGGAAGACAAGCTTACCGCCGCCATCGAGTCGGCATTGCAGGCCCAGGAAACCCCCATGGCCGGGCTGGCCGACTCCGATCTGGACGATCTGGACATCAGCGGCGGTGAAGAGGAGCCTAACGCCGATGCCGCTGATTCGGATGTCGACGACACCCCCATTGTCCGCTTCGTCAATAAAGTCCTGCTGGACGCCATCAACAAAGGCGCCTCTGACATTCATTTCGAGCCCTACGAAAAGATGTACCGCATCCGCTTCCGTCAGGACGGCATTCTCAGTGACATCGCCAACCCGCCGGTGACCCTGGCCAACAAGATCTCTTCCCGCATCAAGGTCATGTCCCGCCTGGACATCTCCGAACGCCGTGTGCCCCAGGACGGGCGCATGAAAATGACCATTTCGAAAAACCGCGCCGTGGACTTTCGTATCAACACCTGCCCGACCCTGTTCGGTGAAAAGGTCGTGATGCGTATTCTGGACCCCACCAGCGCCCAGCTGGGCATCGATGCCCTGGGCTATGAGGAAGAACAGAAGCAGCTGTTCATGGACGCCATTCATCAGCCTTACGGTATGATCCTGGTTACCGGCCCCACCGGCAGCGGCAAAACCGTGTCTCTTTATACGGCCCTGAACATCCTGAACACCATCGACCGCAACATCTCCACGGCGGAGGACCCGGCCGAAATCAACCTGCCGGGCATCAATCAGGTCAATGTCAATCCCAAGGTGGGACTGACGTTTGCCGCGGCGCTGAAGGCCTTTCTGCGCCAGGACCCCGATGTCATCATGGTGGGTGAGATTCGCGACCTTGAGACCGCCGAGATCGCCATCAAGGCGGCACAGACCGGCCACATGGTACTGTCCACCCTGCATACCAATGATGCGCCTCAGACCCTGACACGCCTGCTGAACATGGGCATCGCCTCATTCAATATCGCCTCCGCGGTGTCCCTGATTATCGCCCAACGACTGGCGCGGCGGCTGTGCAATCACTGCAAACAGCCGATTGATATACCGCAGGACGCATTGCTGGAAGCCGGGTTCGGCGAGGGCGAAGTGAAGGACCTGCAGTTATACGGCCCCATCGGCTGCGACCAGTGCAACGGCGGATACAAGGGCCGGGTGGGCATCTATCAAGTGATGCCGATCTCCGAAGAGATGGGCAAAATCATCATGGCCGGTGGCAACTCGCTGCAAATCGCCGAGCAAGCCGGAAAGGAAGGCATCGCCGACCTGCGCAAATCAGGGCTGCGAAAGGCCAGAAACGGCCTCACGTCCCTGGAAGAAATCAACCGAGTGGTAACGGAATAATCCTATGGCTGAGCATGCAAGCAAAGACCTGATGTTTATCTGGGAAGGCACGGATAAACGCGGCGTACGCATCAAGGGCGAATCAAAAGGCGTCAGCATCGCCCTGATCAAGGCCGATCTGCGCCGCCAGGGCATCAACCCGCTCAAGGTCAAGAAAAAACCCACGCCGTTATTCGGCAAAAAGAAAAAGAAGATCACACCCAAGGAAATCGCCGTGTTCAGCCGTCAGCTTGCCACCATGATGGCCTCCGGCGTCCCCCTGGTACAATCGTTTGAAATTGTCGGGCGCGGGCACGAAAACCCCAGCATGCAGGAACTGATCATGGCCATCAAGGGGGATGTGGAATCCGGCGGCACCCTCGCCGAGGCCCTGGCCAAACACCCGCGCCATTTCGATGCCCTCACTTGCAACCTGGTCCACGCAGGCGAACAGGCGGGCATCCTGGAGACCCTGCTGAACAAGATCGCCACGTATAAGGAAAAAGTCGAGGGCATCAAGGGCAAGATCAAAAAGGCTATGTTTTATCCCGTCGCCATTGTCATCGTGGCGTTTGTCGTCACCGGCATTCTGCTGTACTTCGTGGTGCCACAGTTTCAATCCCTGTTCCAGGGTTTCGGCGCCGACCTCCCGGCGCTGACCCAGTTGGTGGTCAATCTGTCTAATGTCGTACAGGCGTGGTGGTGGGCGATTCTGCTGGGCGTCGCTGCCACCGTGTACGGGCTCCTCGAGGCAAAACGGCGCATCCCGGCCGTGCAGAATTTTATCGACCGCGCCATCCTCAAGTTTCCGGTCATCGGCGTGATCATCACCAAGGCCATCATTGCGCGCTTCGCCCGCACCCTTTCCACCATGTTCGCCGCTGGCGTGCCCCTGGTGGAGGCCATGGATACCGTGGCGGGCACGGCGGGCAATGTGGTCTACCGCGATGCTATCATGCGTATACGTGATGACGTGACCACCGGCGTCATGCTGAACTTCTCCATGCGCCAAGTGGGCGTCTTCCCCAACATGGTGGTACAGATGGTGGCCATCGGCGAAGAGGCAGGCTCCATTGACAGCATGCTGAGCAAGGTGGCCGATTTTTACGAGGAGGAGGTGGACGACGCGGTGGACGGCCTGAGCAGCCTGCTGGAACCAATAATCATGGCCTTTCTCGGCGTGATCATCGGCGGGCTGGTCATCGCCATGTACCTGCCCATCTTCAAAATGGGCGAGGCGGTATAACACTCGCGCCCGGTACGCCGGGACTTAAGGGCGACGACGCCACCGGACACCAAGGATGACTGTTATCGCCGCGCTGCAACACTTTGCCGCCTTCTATATCCCCGCGGCAGGGGTCCTCGGCCTGATCGTCGGCAGTTTTCTCAATGTGGTCATCCACCGGCTGCCGATCATGATGGAACGCCAGTGGCGTCGCCAATGCCAGGAGTCCATGGCCGGAGATACCGAGAGCCTCCCCCAGCACCCCGTGGAGGAAGCGCGCTATGACCTGATCAGTCCAGGTTCGCGCTGCCCGCACTGCGGTCATCATATCCGCGCGCTGGAGAATATCCCGGTCATCAGCTACCTGGCGCTGCGGGGACGCTGTGCGTCATGCAAGGCCCCGATCTCGCCCCGCTACCCCCTCATCGAACTCACCTCAGCCATGTTATCCATGGCAGTGGTATGGCAGTTGGGATTTACGCCGGCAGCGGGCACGGCGCTGGTACTGACCTGGGCACTGCTGAGCCTGAGCGCCATCGATATAGACCATCAGATACTGCCCGACGTGATCACCCTGCCGCTGCTGTGGGTCGGACTGATACTGAACCTGTACGGCTTATTCACGGATATCCATGCAAGCGTCATCGGCGCCGTGGCCGGCTATCTATCACTGTGGACCGTCTATCAGGCATTCAAATGGTTCACCGGCAAAGAAGGCATGGGCTACGGCGACTTCAAACTCCTGGCCATGCTCGGCGCGTGGCTCGGTTGGCAGGCCCTGCCGGTGATCATCCTGCTGTCCTCAGTGGTGGGGGCGGCAGTGGGCATTGCCCTCATCGCGGCACGGCGTCAGGACAAGAATATCCCCATCCCCTTCGGCCCGTACCTGGCCGCGGCGGGGTGGTTGACCCTGCTGTGGGGTAAGGACATGACCACCTACTACTTCTCCGTCATGGGGCTGGGTTAACCCCGCCGGCACTGGCGGTCATCGCGCTCACCGAACCGGGCGATTCTTTTCCGCCTCGGGATTCTGTATCTTGTCAGCATGCTAATTGTAGGATTGACAGGGGGAATCGGCAGCGGCAAAAGCACCGCTGCCCACTGTTTCGGTGAACTCGGCGTCCCGGTGGTAGACGCCGATATCATCGCCCGCGAGGTGGTCGCCCCGGGACAACCGGCGCTGGAGGAGATAGCGCGCACCTTCGGGCCGACTGTCATCGATGAACAGGGACATCTCAGGCGCGACCGGCTGCGCCAGATGGTCTTTGCCGATCCTGCCCGCCGCCATCAGCTGGAGCTGATCCTGCACCCGCGCATCCGCGACGTCATGGCGCAGCGCCTGGCCCGACTCAGCGCCCCCTACTGCATCACCTCCATCCCGCTCCTGGTGGAGACGGGCCAGCAGGATACAGTGCACCGCGTCTTGGTCATCGACGCACCCGAGGCACTACAATATCAGCGTATACGCCAACGGGACGGATCCAGCGATGCCCAAATCGGCGCCATTATTTCCAGCCAGGCCGGCCGCGATGAACGCCTCGCCGTGGCGGATGATATCATTGTCAACGACGCAGGCCTGGACGACCTGAAACAGGCGGTGTTGCGGCTGCATCGACGCTATAGCGAACTCGCCGCCCATGAATCCTACAAATGAGATTTGCCATCTACCGATAGGTGGTGGAGAATGAAACCGAAACTCGCACCCGCCACCTGGCGGGACCGTTGATCAAAGCAAACCTCACTGTCGCTGATTCAACCGTGCACGGCAAAATCACCTACGAACAGCCCCTCAACGAGAGGATTCGTACCTTCCTGCGCCTGGAGTTCCTGTTCAAACAGGTCAAACACCACCTCCACGGCCGTACCCCGTGGGACAGCCGCGCCGCCCTGGGCAGCCTGTTGGACATCCTCAACATCTTCACCCGCGCCGATCTGAAAACAGAGGTCATGAAGGAACTGGAGCGTCAGATCGCATCCATGTCCCGCCTGGAGCAGGCCCCCAACATCGACCACTCGCGCCTCAATGAGATACTGGATCACATGGACGTACTGGTGGACCGCCTGCATGCCATACAGGGTCAGGTGGGGCAACAGCTCAAACAGAATGAGTTCCTCACCAGCATCCGCCAGCGCAGCAGCATTCCCGGCGGCACCTGCGATTTCGATCTGCCCGCCTACCACTACTGGCTGCAGCAACCCGCCGAGGTGCGCCTGCAAGAGCTGGAGCAGTGGCTCAATGAGTTCGAGGCCATGCAGTCGTCCATCGGCATGATCCTGCACCTGGTCAGGGAAAGCAGCGTACCCATCCAGGAAGTGGCCCATAGCGGCTTCTTTCAGCAATCCCTGGACACCGCCATCCCCTATCAGCTGATCCGCGTCACCGTGGACCGGGAAATCAATTATTACGCCGAGATCAGCGGCGGCAAACACCGCTTCACGGTTCGCTTCATGGAGCAGCGCTCCGACGACCGCGCCGTGCAGGCCGAGCAGGATATCCCCTTTGAACTAACCTGCTGCGCGCTATGACCAAACATGTGCCCTGCCCGACCTGTGGTAAAACCGCTGCCTGGTCCGTGCAGAACCGTTGGCGCCCGTTCTGCAGTGAACGCTGCCGGCTCATCGACCTTGGGGCCTGGTTCGAGGGCAACTACAGAGTCCCCGCCGATGATCAGACGCCCGCCCAGGACGGCGACCGCGAGCGCCCCGCACAGGAGGGTGACTGACTAATCCGGGTCGATTACCCGCGCATGAGTATTCCACAGTGAGGAGATTGCAGCGATGCCCTGCGCCCCATGACGGAACGCCATGTCCCTGTCTCCCACAGACACCCCCCCCAAGGCGTATACCGGCACGGTAGCCGCCTCGGTGAGCACCTGCAATCCCTCCCATCCCAGCGTCGGCGCCCCAGGATGACTGGCGGTGGTCAGTACCGGCCCTGCCACGATGAAATCCACCCCGATAGCGCATGCGTGAGCCACTTCTTCCCCGGTATGGCATGAAGCCGCCACCCACAACCCAGCGTCCAGGGGGCGGCGGGTCAGCTCCATGAGTCGCCGGGTGGTCAGGTGCACACCGGCGGCACCCGCCGGCGCAACCCACTGCGGGGGTGCATTGAGCAGCAGCCAGGCCTGGTAGGCGCGGCACAGGGTCGCGGCACGGCCTGCGGCGGCACGGTAGACCGCCTCATCCAGGGTCTTGGCGCGAAACTGCACCAGGCGTACGCCGGCCGCCAGAACCTGTTCCAATTGATACAGGAATGCATCCACACCGGCGCGGGGTTCATCGCTGATGGCATACACAGACGGCAGCCTCACGGCGTGGATGATGGGTCGGTTGGCTGCCGGAAAGTCCTCCACCTGAAGATCCTCCGCGGCTACCCACTTGACCGCCTGACCCTCCCGCCCCCACGGGGTACCGGCGAAATCGCGGCTTTTCCACACATCCAGCAAGACCGTGCGGTCTGTATAGGCGTAGGGTATACGGATCAACGGTCGAGCAGCCCGCAACTCAATATCGAGCTCTTCCCGGAGTTCGCGGCGCAAGCCCGCCTGGATATCCTCCCCCGGCTGGATCTTGCCGCCCGGAAACTCCCATAGCCCCCCTTGGTGGGCATGCGCAGGCCGCCGGGCGATCAATACCCGGCCACGCCCGTCACGCAGCACCCCCACTGCCACATGGAGAACTGGGTCACATTTCACGGCTTCGATTCCAGTGCCATATCGACCTGATATGCCCATCAAGGCTCAATGTGGATTTTTGCGGCCATTGTCACAATACCAGTGCAACCGCCCGCACAGTCTGTGAGCCCCAAAGTGATATCGTTACACGTGTTCTCTACTAGTGTTACCGACCAACTAACCCTACGGAGACATCCGACATGATCAGACTTACTGTGATTGCGTTGGGCATTATCATGGTGTTCGATTTTAGCGCCATCAGCTCACTCGCACATTACCGTGATTATCTGCTGGCCGGACTTGCGGCGCTGTTGATTCAGCCGTGGGTGGCCAGGCAGTTGGATTGATGGAGTAGCGACCCATCAGCTCGATTGCTGTTAACAGTTAATCCATCTCGTCAAACAACCACCGCGGGGGCGGACGAAAGTCCGCCCCCGCGGTGCATTTCGGCACCTGTTAATGGGCGGGTGCAACTCAGGCGTAGATATCGATCAGGTGTTGGGAGGGTTGCAGGTGGGCCTGGGCATGGTATTGGTATACAGAAATGGCGCGTTGGACCGACGAATTGCCGGGGGCCCAACTCTCTCCAGGGTAGATATCCCCCTGGGCATAATGGCCGACACCCTGATGAGAGGCCTGCCCCCTGGCCTTGAGCAACTCCCCTTCGATACCGTGCTCCAATGGCACGTTACTTGCTAGTTTTCCCGGGCGGGATCCGACATAGCCGACTGTCGTCGGCCTGTCCGGCAGCTGCTGACGAGCAAGCAACGCCGTGCCGCCAACCTGGTACAGGATGGGAGAGTGCGTGACATTCATGACTCCGGTCCCTCGGGGTTTCGTATCGTATTCTCCATAGTTGTGCCGCTACGCCAGCGGCGTGTCACGAACAGCGCACGCCCGCAGCCTGATTAATACTCGTTGACGACAGACACCGCCGGCCGATCAGCCTAACCCTGGCCAACCCGGGTCGGGGTGTACCCACTGCTAGAAATGTATTTGTATCCCAATATGGGCCCTGGAATCAACTGTTGCGCCGGCGCGGCCGCGGAGATCGATACGCAGCCTGCGGTACCCCACGTAGACATACGACTCGGGCAGGACCTCATATTCCACCCGCACCTCGCCCTGGAAGAAACTGGTGGCATCAACGAAGGTCACGATGTCGGGGGCATAATAGATATCCCCGAGAATGCCCAGGCGCGGCAATGGAGGCGGCGAATAGCGCGCCAAGCCGTTCAGGGTCAGCGCGATGACGCCACGACTGTCCACATCGCCGCCAAAGACCTTGGCACCGACCCCCACGTCCAACCCCGGCGATCCTGTTCCGGCGGCGCCTGATACGCGCGCGCCGGCGCCGAGTACATAGTCACCACTGGAGTTGAACAATGCACTGGCGTTCAACTTGCCCTTGTTGAAATGGGTGGTCCCCTTGACCGGGGTGCTGTATTGAAACTGCACCACATGGCCGTTGAGATTGATATCCAGATCCTGGCCCATGGCGCTTTGCATGATGCAAAGTGACACAGCAACACCGATAAGTCGCCGATACAATGCCTTGCTCCCTAGATCTTCACGTGTATCGTTTCACTGCATCGCCCGGCCGCGGATCATAAAGACGCAACGTCCGGGTATGTGCCTATAATCCGAAGGACAAGACTTTACCACAGTCGCCCCAATACATAAAAACATCACACCGCACGCGCGCATACCCAAACATCAACGCGATCGGCGCCGCCGCGGCGCAACAGCCCGGCAATCTCTGATACAGTGCTGCCCGTGGTCATCACATCATCCACGACGGCCACATGGCGGCACTGCGGTGACCGCACCAATTCAAATGCCCCTTTAACGTTACGCCGCCGCAACCTTGCATCCAGAGACACCTGCGAGGGCGTCGCCCGCGTGCGCACGCAAGTGCGGTAATCGATGTCCACACTCAACTCCGCGGCCACGGAGCGGGCGATTTCCAGGGCCTGATTATAGCCACGCTGGCGCAAGCGCGCGCTGTGCAGCGGCACCGGGATGATGACATCGGGGGTCTCGGCCTGAACATTCATAAGAAAGTCCGCCAGCAGATCACCCAACAGGCGGGCATAGCCCAGGCGCTGAGTGAACTTCATCCCGTGAATCAGAAAATCCACCGGCGCCAGGAAGGGAAACGCGGCGCGGGCGTGATGGTAAGGCGGCGGATTGCGCTGGCAGCGTCCACACACGCCTTGCGCGGCCAGGGGCGTCGCGCACTGCTTACAACACGCCGCGGTGCGAGGCAGATCGGCACGGCACGGGGTGCACAGTGCCTCCGCGCCGTGGGTTGAGGTGCCGCACAACACGCACTGACCGGTATGCCAAACCGCCAGCTGGCGGCGCAGTCCATCCATGATCATTTACGGCTCTCCCTGAGCCTGTCGCCTCACACATGACTATAACGGGATTTTCACCGCCCGCAACCCGGGATTGCACATACATCGCCGCAGCGAATCAATTTGCCGGCTGACAGGGTATAATCGGCGTGGCACTATGTGTAACGAATCCGTGCACAGACACTCCTTTTTTTCTTGCCCCGCTATCGGCCTCACCAACCCATAAGGGCGCACGGCGAGAGTTGCCGGCATGAAACCGCTGACAGAATTCCTGGCACAACAACGCACCTCGTCCCTGTACCGGGAGCGCGGCATCGTGGAAGGCCCGCAAGGTGTCGAGATCACCCTGGACGGCCGCCCGGTGGTGTCATTCTGCAGCAACGACTACCTGGGCCTGGCCAATCACCCCGAGGTGGTGGCCGCGTTGCAGGAAGGTGCGCGCCTGTACGGCGTCGGCAGCGGCGCCGCCCATTTGATCAGCGGCCACAGCGAGGCCCACCATCGTCTGGAGCAGGAACTGGCGGACTTCGTCGGCCGTCCCCGGGCGCTGCTGTTTTCCACCGGTTATATGGCCAACCTGGGCGTACTGTCGGCGCTGATGGGGCGCGGCGACTCGATATTCGAAGACCGGCTCAATCACGCCTCACTGGTGGACGGCGCGCGGCTCAGCCAGGCGCGCCTGCGCCGCTACCCCCACCACGACATGGAGACCCTGGACACCTGGCTGTCCCGCCCTCGGGACGGGGACGCTCTGATTGCCAGTGACGGCGTGTTCAGCATGGACGGGGACCTGGCACCCGCGCGTCCCCTCACGGAGCTGGCGCGGCGATACCGGACATGGCTGTTGATCGACGATGCCCACGGCCTGGGCGTCATCGGCCCCGGCGGCCGCGGCTCCGTGGGACAGGGCGCTTGCCCACACGATGACAGCCTTATCCTCATGGGCACCCTGGGCAAGGCGTTTGGCACCTTCGGTGCCTTCGTGGCGGGCGGCGAAGACCTGATCGAATACCTGATTCAGCGGGCGCCCACCTATATCTATACCACCGCCCTGCCCCCGGCCGTGGCCCATGCCACCCGCACCAGCCTGAGGCTGATACGGGAAGAAGACTGGCGCCGCTCCCACCTGCACCAACTCATCACCCGGCTGCGCCACGGCCTGGCGCGGTTCAATCTTCCACTCCCCGCCGCCCACACCCCCATTCAACCCCTGGTGGTGGGTGATCCGGAGCGCGCCCTGAACATCAGTCGCGCACTACTGCAGCGCGGTCTGTTGATACCGGCCATACGCCCCCCCACCGTTCCCAAGGGCGGCGCGCGCCTGCGCATCACACTGTCCGCAGGCCATGAAGCGGCCCACGTCGATCGCCTTTTAGAGGAGTTGGGGCGGCTGTTATGACATTGTGCAGCCACACCCAGGGCGATGGCCGGGACATCGTACTGATCCACGGCTGGGGTCTGCACAGCGGTATCTTCGACGACCTGGCCCATGCCCTGGAGCAGCGCTATCGGGTCACCCGGGTGGACCTGCCCGGCCACGGCTGCAGCCACGGCATCGACTTTCCCACTGACCCGGCGCGCCTGGCCGCTGACATCACCGCCGCAGTCCCGGCCAACGCCCATTGGCTGGGCTGGTCACTGGGCGGACTGGCGGCGCTGCAGCATGCTGTGGATCACCCCGGCTCGCCGCGTTCCCTGATCCTGGTAACGGCCACGCCGCGCTTCGTCGCTGACACCGACTGGCCGGGCATGGACGCCCAGACCCTGGCGTCGTTCGCCGCCGGCCTGAGCAGCGACTATATGGGAACCCTGCAGCGCTTTCTTGCCCTGCAGGTCCACGGCGTCGCCAACCGCACCATACTGCTGCGCCGGCTCACCGACCAGTTGCTGCGCTGCCCCACGCCATCCCCAGCTGTCCTGGCAGCGGGATTGTCGACGCTGGCCGAGACCGACCTGCGAGCGCGGCTTGAACGGGTGACGGCGCCGACGCTGTTGCTCTACGGCGAACGCGACCGTATCGTACCTGCCGCGGCCGCTGACGCAACGGCTCACTATCTGCGCGGGTCGCGGTTACACTGTTTCCCCCGGGCTGGACATGCGCCGTTTCTCTCCCACCCGGATGAATTCGTCTCCGTATTGGATGCATGGCTGGATGAGCACTGAACCGCAGGACGATTACCGCATTGACAGACAGCGCGTGCGCGTCTCTTTCGAACGGGCGGCGCAGCGTTATGATGAGCACGCCGTACTGCAACACGAAGTGGGCCAGCGCATGCTTGAACGCCTCGAACTGATCCGCCTGCAGCCGCGGCGCATCGTCGACATCGGTGCCGGGACAGGGCGCGCATCCGTGGCGCTGGCTCGACGTTACAGTAAATCACGGGTAGTCGCGGTGGACCTGGCGATGGCCATGCTGCATCGCGCACGACGCCGGCAACCGTTGCGGTTCACATGGCCGCGACGCTTTCACTATGTATGTGCCGACGCGCAGCATCTGCCCCTGGCGGATGACACCGTGGACTTGTTGTTCTCCAATCTCACCCTGCAGTGGTGCAACGACCTGGATCAGGCGTTACGGGAATTCCGCCGCGTCGCCGCACCCGGCGGCCTGGTGATGTTCTCCACATTTGGCCCCGACACCCTCATGGAGCTGCGGGAAAGCTGGCGTCAGGTGGATGGGTACACCCACGTTAATTTATTCATGGACATGCACGACATCGGCGACGCCATGGTACGGGGAGGGTTCGCCAACCCGGTCATGGACGTGGAACACTTCACCCTGACCTACCACGACGTGTTTCAACTGATGCGCGACCTGAAAAACCTCGGTGCGCACAATGTCACCGCCGGGCGGCCGCGCAGCCTCACCGGCAAGCGCCACATGGCGGCGCTGGAACAGGCTTACCAGCAACACGTCCATGAAGGGCGCCTGCCCGCCACCTACGAAGTCATCTACGGTCATGCCTGGGTGCCGGAAGGCCCGCCGCCGCAACATGCGGAGGATGGCGTGGTCAGCATCCCCATCGGTGACATCCGACGTCAATGAAACGCGGCGTGTTCATTACCGGCACCGATACCGGCGTGGGCAAAACCTGGGTCAGCCTTGGAGTGATCACCGCTCTGCAGCGTCGCGGTTATCGTACCGGCGCCATGAAGCCGGTGGCCAGCGGCGCCCGACACACCCCGCAGGGGTTGCGCAACGAAGATGCGCAGCGCCTGCAGGCGGCGGCCGATGTGGCCATCGACTATGAACACCTCAATCCGGTGGCCCTGGTTCCGCCCATAGCACCTCACATCGCCGCTGTGCTGGCTGGTACGCCCATCGACATCGCTGCCTTGACGGTTGCCTTCCGGGCCATCAGTACTCGCTGCGATCGGGTGGTGGTGGAGGGCATCGGCGGCTGGCGGGTGCCGCTAACCGACACACACACCACGGCGGACCTGGCCAAAGCACTGGGCCTGCCGGTGATCCTGGTGGTGGGTCTGCGCCTTGGGTGTCTTAACCACGCCCTGCTGACGCGGGATGCCATACACCAAGACGGCTTGGATCTGTTGGGTTGGGTCGCCAACAAGATGGACCCCGACATGTCCCATATTCAGGAGAATATCCATGCCCTGGTGGAACGCATGGATGCCCCACTGCTCGGGGTAGTGCCCCATATGCAGCACTGCGATCACAACGCCATCGCGGGGTGTGTGGATGTGGGCGTGCTCGACTAAGCGAGATACGGATGCAAGAGTTAAAGCGCAAGGCCTTCGCTTCGTCGTCGACGGCGCGGACCTTGTTCATTATTCTTCGGCACAGATCGGAGCAGAAACACCGCGTTGGTTACAACGCGGTGTTTCAAGTCTCCATGGCCAGCTTCAATTTCTTAATCGCGTTTTTTTCAAGCTGGCGGATGCGTTCCGCGGAGACCTGGTATTCGTCAGCCAGCGCCTGCAGCGTGGGCTTTTCATCGGCCAGCCAGCGACGTTCCAGAATACTGCGGCTGCGTGGGTCCAGGCCATCCAGGGCGTGGTGCAGTTTGTCCGTTGTGTGGTCTTCCCAGTCCGCGTCTTCGAACTGCGCAGCGGGGTCGGCGCGACCGTCGGCCAGGTAGGCCGCCGGGGCGTATACATGATCATCGTCCCCGTCGTTGGCCGCGTGGGCATCGAAGGCAACGTCCTGGCCGTTCATGCGCTTTTCCATCTCCATGACCGCCTCGGGGCTCACGCCCAGGTCCCTGGCCACGGTGTTGATCTCATCCTGGCTGAACCAACTGAGACGCTTTTTGGCGCTGCGGATATTAAAAAACAGCTTGCGCTGGGCCTTGGTGGTGGCAACCTTGACCAGCCGCCAGTTGCGCAGAATAAATTCATGGATCTCGGCGCGGATCCAGTGCACGGCGAATGACACCAGGCGCACGTTCATATCCGGGTCGAAGCGTTTGACCGCCTTCATCAGACCAATGTTGCCTTCCTGAATCAGATCGGCCTGCGCCAATCCATAGCCGCTGTAGCCCCGGGCGATATGGGCCACGAAGCGCAGGTGTGACAGAACCAGCTGCCGCGCCGCATCCAAATCGTCTCCACTGCGATAGCGCAGCGCCAGCTCGCGCTCTTGTTCCGCGCTGAGCATGGGAATATTCAATACGGCCTGGAGATAGCCTTCCAGGCTTCCGATCGGTCGTAACGCCAGATCCATACCCTTAGCCTTCATATCTACCTCCTCCATATCGGCCCATTTAGATCGATTTTTAGCACTCTTATCATAAGAGTGCCAGGACACGGAAAAGTTCCTCTGCCGGTACCCCCTCCAATCCAGGGAGCATATATTTTTTATATTATATACAAACGGTTACAAACATCAACCGGCAACTAGCTGGGCTCCACGGCACTGAGATGGCGTCCCACCGCCAGCCACGCCCCCAAAAAGCCCAGCACGGTGGAAAACAGCAATATTGCAGCGGCCGCGCCAAAATTCAGGCCCTGCAGGCGTATGGCACCGCCATACACGAGGGACAGGTGCTGTATCGGCCCCTGGAGCAGCCACAGGCTCACGTTCACCAGCACACAGGCGGCAGCGCCGCCCAATAGCCCGTACCAGCAGCCATAATAGAGAAACGGCCTGCGTATAAAGGCATTTGTCGCGCCAATGAGCTTTTTGACCTCGATCTCCTCGCGGCGGTTCTGAATGGCCATGCGTATGGTATTGCCCACGATCAGCAGTACCCCGATACCGAACAGACCGGCCAGTATCAGCACGCCGCGTTTGGCGATATCCATCACCGCGTATAAGCGCTCAACCCACTGCATGTCCAGATTTGCCAGATCCACCTGTGGCAGTACGCGCAGGCGCTGCACCAAACCTTCGACAGCGCCGGGGCGGCTTTGATCCGCCTTGGGGTGCACCACCAGCACCGCCGGCAGGGGGTTGGACGGCAGCGCATTCAAGGCATCCCCGAAGCCGGAAAACTGGCGAAATTCCTCCATGGCCTGGCGGGGAGAGATATAGTCCACAGCGCCGATGCCATCAGTGTCCAGGAGACGACGGGCCAGCTGGCGGGCGGCGCCCTCCCCCACGTCCTGTTTCAGAAACAAAGAGATCTGTACCGTGCTGTTCCATCCCGCACTGACGTGCTGCACGTTTTTCAGCAACACATACATCCCCACCGGCAGTGCCAGCGTGATGCCGATCACGGCCAGGGTCATGAGGCTGGCCAGGGGCGTTTGCGTGATATAGCCCAGGCTGTGCCCGATGCACCTCCAGTGATGGACGAAATAACTGCCCAGGGAAACAGACGACGTGCGCCGCTCCCGGCGGCTCACCTGGGAGCGCTTGGCGGGTGTCTGGAGTTGAGCCTGGGGCCGGCGTTGGATTTTCCGCGCGGCGGATGTCCGGTATCTCATGCCAGCGCCTCGGCATGGCTGTCGGCGATGAGACGTCCCTGTCGCAGGGTAAGGATGCGGTGGTCGAGGCTGTTGATCAGCTCGATATCGTGGGTGGCGATAAGGGCGGTGACGCCCACCTGTTGGAATTGCTCGAACAGATGCATGATTTCCCGCGACAGATCCGGATCCAGGTTGCCGGTGGGCTCGTCGGCCAGCAATACCGGCGGCTTGTTGACCACCGCGCGGGCGATGCCGACCCGCTGCTGTTCGCCGCCGGACAATACGACGGGGTACATCTTTTCCTTGGCCAGCAGGCCGACTTTGTCGAGGGCCGCCCGTACCCGGCGCGCCACTTCCTTGGGACGGTACAGACCGGCAATATTGAGCGGCAGGGCGACGTTATCAAACACCGTACAGTCGCTGAGCAGTTGGTAATTCTGAAAGATGATGCCGATATCGCGGCGGTGATAGGGGATGCTGCGGCGGCTCATGCGCGCCAGGTTGCGGTTATTGATCATGATCTGCCCAAAGGACGGGCGCTCGATGAGCGCCATCAGCTTCAACAGAGTACTCTTGCCGGCCCCTGAGTGGCCGGTGAGAAATACGATCTCGCCCGGGTCGATGTGAAAGCTGATGGCGCTCAGCGCCTCGTGTCCGCTGGGGTAACGCTTACCCACCTGACTGAACTGAATCATACCATCACGCCCGGTCCGCCACTCCGCTCTGTTGTCCACCGCCACATACGGCCGGCGTGATCATTCGTCCCCCGCCCCGGCCGCTACTTCCTCATCATCGAAGAGCGCCTCGATAAACTCCCGGGCGTGGAATTCACGCAGATCCTCGATGCCCTCACCCACGCCGATAAAGCGGATCGGGATACCGAGCCGTTTGGCCACTGACAGCAGCACGCCGCCCTTGGCGGTACCATCCAGCTTGGTCACGGTGATTCCCGTCACCCCTACCGCCTCGTGGAATTCCAATGCCTGATTCACGGCATTCTGACCGATGCCCGCATCCAGGACCAGCATGACCTCATGGGGTGCGGTGGGATCAAGCTTGCTGATTACACGCCTGATCTTTTTCAATTCCTCCATGAGATTCTTTTGCGTATGCAACCGGCCGGCGGTATCGGCGATCAATATGTCCTTGCCGCGCGCCTTGGCCGACTGCAGTGCGTCGTAGATCACCGAGGCGGGATCGGCCGACTGGCCCTGTGACACCACGGGGATGTCGTTGCGCTCCCCCCAGGTCATGAGCTGTTCCACCGCCGCGGCACGAAAGGTGTCGCCGGCGGCGAGCATCACCGAGTGCCCCTGATCCTGCAGCCGCTTGGCCAGTTTACCGATGGTGGTGGTCTTGCCAGAGCCGTTGATGCCCACCATCAGGATGACGAACGGCGTATCGCGGCGGATGATCTCCAACATCGCCTCACAGGGCTGAAGCTGGGCGACCATGTCATCGCGCAGGACCTCGAAGACCTGACCGGCACTCTCCAGGCGTTTGCCGCGCACGCGGGCGGTCAAATCGGCGATCAGAGAAGTGGTTGCCTCCACACCCACGTCGGAGGACAACAGCAGTGTCTCGATTTCTTCCAACAGCGCGTCATCCACCACCGTGCTGCGGCGCAGCAACTGGGCGAGGCCCTTGCCCAATCCCTCACGGGTGCGCCACAAGCGTTCCCGCAAGCGACGCAGAACGCCGCCTTGTGGCGGCTGCACTTCAGTCGTGGATTTATTCTTTCTGAAGCCGAACACCATAGGCTAACTCTGATATACAGACGCAGCCCAGAAAATACCCAAGGGCATCAGGGTTTCACGACGTTGTGCCGGTTCCATGGTTGCGCGATAGATCATCGGGATGTGATAGGCTATCCTACCATTTACTGGCCACGCAGGGTAAGTAATCCCGGAGATCGCTACATGACACATGCGTTACCTCGCATTCTGGGTGCCGTTTGCCTGTCCTTGTCCCTGATGTCCGCCACTGTGGCCCAAGCCGCGGCGGCGACCCACGAGTACAAGCTGAAGAACGGCATGAAAGTAATCGTGAAAGAGGATCACCGCGCGCCGGTGGTCGTCTCTCAGGTATGGTACAAGGTCGGCAGCAGTTACGAGAACGACGGCATTACCGGCATTTCCCACATGCTGGAACACATGATGTTCAAGGGCACCAAAAAGCACCCCGCCGGCGAGTTCTCACGCATCATCGCCGCCAACGGCGGACAGGAGAATGCGTTTACAGGGCGCGACTACACCGCGTATTTCCAGAGCCTGGAAAAGAGCCGCCTGAAGATCAGCTTCGAGCTGGAGGCTGACCGCATGCACAACCTGCTGCTGCCAGATGCGGAGTTCAAGAAAGAGCGCCAGGTGGTGGCCGAAGAACGCCGGCTACGCACCGAGGACAATCCCCAGGCCCTGACCAGCGAACAATTCCACGCGGCGGCCTTCACCACCGGCCCCTACCATCACCCGGTCATCGGTTGGATGGACGATATCGCGCATTACACCGACGCCGATGTCAGGGCCTGGTACCGTAAGTGGTATGCACCCAACAATGCCACCCTGGTGGTGGTGGGTGATGTGGATCCGCAGCACGTCCTGGCTCTGGCAAAGAAGTATTTCGGACCCGTCAAACCCCACGCCATCCCCACGCTCAAGCCCCGCCACGACATAGCGCAGACAGGCCCGCGCGAAATCACCGTCAAGGCCCCGGCCGAACTGCCCTATCTGGTCATGGGCTACAAGGTGCCGGTATTGCGCACCGCAAAGCAGCAGTGGGAACCCTATGCCCTGGATGTCCTGTCCGGCATACTGGATGGCGGTGACAGCGCGCGCCTGACCAGGAACCTGATCCGCGGCAGCCAGGTCGCCGCCAGCGCCAGTGCCGGTTATGACATCTATGAGCGCTACAACTCTCTGCTGGAGCTGGACGGTACACCCGCCCCGGGACATACCATCAAGGAACTCAGACAGGCTCTGGAAAAGCAGGTCAGGCAATTGCGGGATGCACCGGTAACCGCCCAGGAACTGGAGCGCGTCAAAGCACAGGTGGTAGCCAGCAAGGTCTACCAGCAGGACTCTGTGTTCTATCAGGCCATGCAGATCGGCATGCTTGAGACCGTGGGGCTGGACTGGCACTTGGCCGATGAGTACGTGGACCGTATCCGCGCCATCACACCCGAACAGGTACAGAAGGTCGCGCAGAAGTATTTGACGGGCGATCACCTGACCGTCGCCGTGCTGCGGCCGCAACCCATGGATTCCAGACAACCCCCGCATCAGGATTGACGCTTATGCCCGCTTGCAGACATCCATTCATGACACCGCACCGGCCCTCGTTGTCCCGTGCGGCCGTTACCGTGGCGGCATTCGCCCTGTATACCCTGGTATCCAGTACGGCATGGGCCGTGCCGGTTATTCAACACTGGCAGACAGCCAACGGCGTACGCGTCCTGTTCGTCGAAACCCATGAACTGCCCATGGTGGATATACAAGTTGTATTCGATGCCGGCAGTGCCCGTGACGGAGGCATGCCCGGCGTGGCGAACCTGACCAGCGATCTGTTGAATGAAGGCGCCGGAGACCTGAGTGCGGATCAGATAGCGGACCGCTTCGAAGGCGCGGGCGCGCAGTTCAGCGCCAATACAGACCGGGATACCACCACGGTGAGCCTGCGCAGCCTGTCCGACGCGAAGCTGTTGAAAACAGCCGTGGACACACTGACACAGGTCCTGCAGTCACCCTCGTTCCCCAAAAATGCCTTCGAGCGTGAACGCAAACGCATGCTGGTGGATCTGCAGCAGGAACAGGAGTCCCCCGGCGACATCGCAAATAACAAGTTCTATGCCGTCCTCTACGGCAAACACCCCTACGCGGGTGATCCACTGGGCACGCCGGATTCACTCAAGGCGCTGAACCGCGACGATGTGGCGTCTTTTCACCACCATTACTATGTGGCCGACAATGCCTTTGTCATCATCGTCGGCGACCTGGATAAATCCGCAGCGCAAAAACTCGCTGACGCCATGATGGCCAAGCTGCCGAAAGGCCAGCACGCCGCACCGCTTCCCCAAGCCCCGTCACTGGACAAGAGTGAAACCGTGATGGTCCCCCACCCCTCGACGCAGACTCACGTGCTGTCGGGCCAGGTGGGCATTACCCGTAAGGACCCGGAATTCTTCGCCCTGTACGTCGGCAACCATGTCCTTGGTGGCAACGGCCTGGTGTCGCGGCTCGCCGAGGAGATCCGGGAAAAGCGCGGCCTGTCCTACAGCACCTATAGCTACTTCCTGCCCCTGGCAGCCAAGGGTCCGTTCATCATCGGGCTGCAGACCCGCAACACCGAGGTCAAACAGGCCATTGACGTAATGAACAAGACCCTGACCAAATACGTCGCAGAAGGTCCCACGGCGGAAGAACTGAAGGAGGCCAAACAGAACATTACCGGAGGCTTTCCGCTGCGCATCGACAGCAATCGCAAGATTGCCGACTACCTGGCGTTCATCGGCTTCTATGACCTGCCCCTGGACTACCTGAATACCTTCAACGATCACGTGGAACAGGTCACCGCAGCGGACATTCGCAGCGCATTCAAACAACATGTGCATCCAGACAAACGCCTGACAGTGGTCGTTGGCGGTGGCGCCGACGCCGCGGGCAAGTGAGCAACCACAGCCACACCGGGCAGCTGCGCATCATCGGGGGTAAATGGCGTCACAGGAAGGTGACCTTCCCCGCCGTGGAGGGACTGCGTCCGACACCGGACCGGATCCGCGAAACGCTGTTCAACTGGCTGACGCCGTTCATCGAGGGTGCGCGCTGCCTGGATCTGTTTGCCGGCAGCGGCGCACTGGGCATGGAGGCCTTGTCCCGCGGGGCAGGCACGGTGGTCATGGTGGAGCACAATGGACTGTTGATCAGCCATATCCGCGGCCAACTGGAAATGCTGGGCGCGGCACCAATGCAAACCCAACTGGTTCAAAGTGACGCACTGTCCTATCTACGGGGTCAGGCGCAGCCCTTCGATATCGTGTTCGTGGACGCGCCGTTCCAAAGCGAATTGCTTACGTCAAGCTGTCGTCTACTGGACAACGCGGCGTGGCTCCTGCCCGGCGCAAGGATATATCTGGAGACTTCCACGCATGCAATGCCGCTGGAAATACCGGCGCGTTGGCACATGTTGAAACACAAGCGGGCCGGGCAGGTGGATTATTATCTGGCGGGTATGGAAGGGCATTGAAACTGGCCAAGCCGACGGCCCCGTGGCATGCTATTGTCGGGTACCGCCGTTGCCAATCATAGGGGCGTTCCTGCCATGAATATCACCGCCATTTATCCCGGGACATTCGACCCGATCACCCACGGCCACACAGATCTGGTGGAGCGTGCCGTGCGCCTGTTCGACACGGTCATCGTCGCCATCGCCGCCGACCCGCCCAAAACGCCCGTCCTGCCCCTGGATGAACGCGCGGCGCTGGCACGCAAGGTACTGGCACACCTCGACCAGGTGGAGGTGCGCCCGTTCCATGGCCTGCTGGTGGACTTCACCCGACGCAGCAGCGCACAGGTGATCCTGCGCGGCCTGCGCGCCGTATCCGACTTTGAACACGAGTTTCAGCTGGCGGGCATGAATCGCAAGCTCGCACCCCAGGTGGAGACGCTTTTTCTCATGCCGTCTGAACACTACGCCTATATCTCCTCAAGCCTGGTGCGGGAGATCGCCGTGCTGGGTGGCGATATCGGAGAGTTTGTCCATGAGGACGTCAGGGCGGCACTGCAAAAACACATGCCGCCCAAACCGCCGCGCGGCTGAACCATCCGTCGAATCACACGCGCCGTATCGGCGTACAGCCATGGATACGTGACATCATCATGATCAAACAACTGCATTACAAGCATGCTGCGCCGCGCCGCATGCTGTTGTCTATCGCCATCACACTGTGCATGTGTTTGACTATGCCGCCGGCAGGCGCCACGGGCGCCGCCCCGCCGGCTGCCGCCATTGCCACAGCCCACCCCTTGGCCACCGCGGCTGGCAAAGAGATACTCACCGCCGGTGGCAACGCCTTCGACGCCGCGGTGGCTGTCACCGCGGCCCTGGCGGTGGTGGAACCCATGAGTTCCGGCCTCGGCGGTGGCGGATTCTGGCTGCTGCACACCGCCGACGACAACCGCAACACCATGATCGACGGACGTGAACGCGCACCACTGTCCGCGTCCCGTGACATGTATCTGGATAAGCACGGCGACGTCGTCCCCGGCCTGTCCATCAATGGCCCCCTGGCCGCCGGCATACCGGGCGTCCCCGCCGCCATGGTCTACCTGGCTCAACACTACGGAAAGCTGCCATTGGCGCGTTCCCTGGCCCCGGCCATCAACTATGCACGCCAGGGTTTCGCAGTGACCGAACACTACCGCGCCCTGGCACGCTTTCGCCTCGATGTACTGCGCCGATCGCCTGCCGCCGCCGCAACGTTCCTGGTCAACAATGACGTGCCGCCGCGGGGGACAATCATCAGGCAACCGGACCTTGCCGCCACCCTGCAGGCCATCGCCAAGCAGGGAGAAAAGGGCTTTTACGCCGGCAGTGTTGCACGGCGCATGGTGGACAGCGTGCGTGCGGCCGGCGGCGTATGGCAAATGCAAGATCTGGAGAAATACACGGTGGTGGAGCGCAAACCCATCGAAGGCCGCTATCGTGGGACGCGCATCATCGCGGCGGCCCCGCCGTCTTCCGGTGGCATCGCCCTGGTGACCATGCTCAACATACTCAGCGGTTACGACCTCGATAACATGGACGACGTGACCCGCAAGCACCTCATCATCGAAGCCATGCGTCGCGCCTACCGCGACCGTGCCGAATATCTGGGTGACCCTGATTTCGTCACTATACCGGTCAAACGCCTCACGCATCCTTACTACGCCGCCGGCCTGCGCAACTCCATCCGCCTGGACCGAGCCACTCCCAGCGCCTCACTGCCGGGGATCAGCGAACATCCCGAAGGCGACAATACCACCCATTTCAGTATCCTGGATCAACAAGGCAACCGGGTGGCGGCCACCCTCTCGATTAACTACCCCTTCGGCTCAGGCTTCATTGCCCCGGACACGGGGGTGCTGCTCAACGATGAGATGGATGACTTCTCCGCCAAACCGGGCACACCCAACGTATATGGTCTGGTGGGCGCCGAGGCCAACGCCATCGCACCGGGCAAGCGGCCGCTGTCCAGCATGACGCCAACGTTCCTGGAGGGTGAGCACGGGGTGGCCCTGCTGGGCACGCCCGGAGGCAGCCGCATTATCACCATGGTGCTGCTTGCCACCCTGGATTATATGCAAGGTCACCCCCCCGAGGACTGGGTCAAGCTACCGCGCTTTCACCATCAATATCTGCCGGACGAGGTCCAGTTCGAACCCGGCGCCTTCACCGAACGGGAACAACGGCAATTGAGGGCCATGGGCCATACACTCAAACCGCTGAGTCGCCGCTACGGCAACATGCAGGCCATCCTGTGGCAAGTCGATCACAACAAGGTGATGGCCGCCAGCGATCCCCGCGGCGATGGCAAGGCCGTGGTGGTGGACGTGACAAAGTCCATGACGGCAACCCAGTAAGGCCCGGGATTATATCCCGGGCCTTACTGGAGTTCCGGGTTGCGGGTTATATAAACAGCCGCTGTTGGTGGCCGTATCGTGTACCGGAACTCGAAACACACAGCTGTTTGGTGTAGACTTCGTTTGTTTTGGCGTTCGGATAATAATCAGGAGAAGCCGCGGTCATTATGGCGGCCACACGCCCGACGGCGGACAGCGGTGTCTCGAGCCTTACCGTACCCGCCGGGTTGACGTTGACATTTCTGACTTTGCAGCACCACATGGAACAATCACAGCATCGCTACATCCTAAAATTTTTGATCGGCTCCGCGTTATTTTTCTTTGTCGGGACGATACAGGGCGTGCTGCAGGTATTGCCGCCCATCCGCGCCTGGCTCGACTCCATCGGCAGCCCCATGGCGGGACCCGGACACATGATCGATCCCCTGGCCCATGCCCATATCAACGTGGTGGGCGGGGTGGTGGTCATGGCCATGGGACTCAGTTATTATCTGTTCCCCACCATTTCGGGCAAGCCCATACACTCCGTGCGCCTGGCCAATCACTCCTTCTGGTGGATATCCACCGGGGTATGCCTGTTCTACATCACACTGCTGGTTTTCGGCACCATCGAAGGTAATCTGTTACTCCACGACCCTGCCTCCGTCCCCGCTGTCCATCACTACTATGCCCCGGTCCTGAGTGTCGCCTCCACCGTCATGGGCATGGGGTTCTGGATCTTCGTCGCCAATATCCTGCTCACCGTCAGAGATATTTACAAAAAACCATGACCAAGCCCTGCGGCTGCCCGGACGACTATCCTGATTGGCACAATAAGGATGTGGACCTGGGCGGACAATGCGTCCACGTCCTGCCCATTCCAACGTTCATGCACATGCCCCTGGCCTATTCGCTGTATGCCAAACGCCAGCAGCAGATTATCGATCAACTCCAGCTAAACGAGCGCTGGTCGGGATTCACCATGACCCGCACCGGCGTGCTGCGCGGTCGCATCATGCGACTGCTGGAGTTATCTGAATCCCCCGCACGGCGTATCGAGTATCTGCCCCGGCCGTTTCATCTGCGCGGTTACCTGCACATGGGCTCAGTGAGCAATATCCGTCTGCCGTTGCATCAAATGTCAATGGATATGCTGGAGAAGGGCCGCCGCGCCCAGGAACTCTATCTGAGTTATCTGACATGCCCCGAGTGCCGCGGCGAAAATCGACCGGATAAAATCCTGCTGCTGCGGCGCTGGATAGAAAGCCCCGCCCTGAAAAAGCGAGCTGAAAAAGAGAGATCAAAGAGAAGAGAGAAGCAGGCCAAATAAAGGAAAGGCTGCGCAGTTGGGCGCTTTCAACCGACTTAATAAGTCCGGCAACCTGTCACGTGTCACCGAGTGTTAGCTTTGGGCACGGGTGGACTGCGGCGCTGCCAGCAGGGGAAAGCGCAGATAACCGATATCATCCCCCTCCTGAATCTGCACGTTCAATTCTTCACTGGACGGATTATGGACCGCCACGGCGCGGCGGAATACGCCCATATAACCGTCCTGAATCATCTGCTTCCATGGGTCCGTATCATCGATGCGCACCGATACGATAAAGTCATGGGCCGGCCCACCCTTAGCGCGGGAAATAATCAAAATAAATTCGTCCATGCCCGCGACCACCGGCGTCGGCCGACTCTGCATCTCCACCGTATAGTTCTTCCATTTCTGCGGCGGAATCTTGGCCGTGGCCTGTTCCTCACTGCATGCGCTGAGCAACAGCGCACACAGGATGCATAACCAAATCACTCTAGGGTTCATCTTTGGCATACTTCTGCAGGTAAGCGACCAACCGCCGTATTTGAGTTTCAGTCATGGGGGCAAGCGCTTTGGATATCCGATGCTGCTGCATCCTCAGTACCACATTGGGCCACTCCTCGGCCTTGTGAGTATCGGGTTGCGGCGGCGCGTGGCAATCGGAGCAAAACTGTCTCAACAATTTTTCTCCCGGCGACGACGGCTGCGGGTAGTGATTTTGATTTTCACCGACCTGCCCGCTCTCCTCGTTACCGGTGCAGCCGATCAGCAGCATCGATGCCAGCAAGAGTCCCCTCATGGGACGCTGAAGACCCGTCGACCGCCGCCACTTCGCCCCGGGCAACAGCCCGAATCGCTCATTTACCCAAGTGTAAACTTTGCTTTCCCGCCGATCCCCGTCTTGTCTGGCATGCGCCGATGGCCTTTTCAATCGCCTGTCAGCTCTTCGAATCATCCGTCTGCTGCTGCGATTCGGCCTGCTTCTCCTGCATGGCCTGTTTTTTTTCCTTGCGTATATGGCGCAGGTCGACCATCCAATAGATGGCAAAGGCCACCACCGTGACGTAGATAACGGCTCCGGGCAGACCCCAGTCGAACCACGAACGGTGAAAATCGGGACGGTTTCCCCAGAAGGGGAAACTGAAGCCGACTGCGATTACCAACAGCAGCACGAACAAGGCCACAAACCAGTACGGAATATGGTGCTGGGAATCGGGAATCTTCTCCACCATTTCCCAGTCTTCGAGGCCACGCTTTTCAAGACGCTCTTCCTCGCTCTGGTATCCAAAGTGATCGTCGCGCAGTTCACCCCAGCCGGGTTCGTCGACAGGCTTCGGCGTCTTGGATTGCTCGTCCGTATCAGAGACCGTGTCTTTTACCATGGCTCATGATCTGTCTTTGTTGATGGCTACGTGCTCTATGCGAAAATGACCCTGCCAGCCGCTGTCGGATTTGGCGTATATCGTCACTGGATAGATGCCGGGCGGCAGAGTATCGTCGACGTGCAGCCATACACTCTGGCGACCGGCGGTGGAGAAATCAACACGCTTCGTGGACAACGCATAAGTCCCCTTGGGCAATCCCTTCACCTGCAAACTCACCGTACCCGGACTGTACAGCTTATTGGCCACGTCGATATGGTAATCCTGTATCTGGTGACTGCGATACATTTCAGCGCGGAACGCCGACAGATTATAGGGTTGGTAACTCCATAGCCCCCAGGCAAACAGCGACACACCGATGAGGAACGCAGGGAGTACCCAGCCCACGCGCTGTGAAAGTGTTGCCAAATGCTGGCTGCTGTGCTTGTTGACGCCGGGGCGCTCGCCGAACTTGAACGTCAACAGGCCGGGCACCTGATCCTTTTCGTGGAGTGAATTGCATGCGGTGATGCAGGCGCCGCAGTTGGTACAACTGTCATAGGTAGCGGTATCCCGGGGATCGATGGTTACCGGGCACACGGTCAGGCAGAATTTGCACTTGGTGCATTCTTCGGCACGGTCGGCATCATACTCCACATGGAGGGTCTGCTTGGTCTTGAACAGGAATTGCCAGATTCGGTAAATGCACATGTAACGGCACACGTAATAACGCATCACCGACAGATTAACCAGGGTCATAAACACGAACATGGTGTAGACCCAATGCAGCGAGCCGGACAGGCGCGCGTCATGCTGGAAGGTGAGGAACGACCACACCGCACCCGGCGTGTAGAAGTACAACAGGGGTATCAGCGAAAATACCATGGAGACCCCCAGCAGCTGCGCCCCGAGAAGCGCCCAATTGAGCACTCTGTTCTTACCCTTGGAGACACGGCTCTTGCCGAAACTGTCCCAGTCGATGACCGCACGTTTTCCCAGTGTTCTCAGGGTGGTCTTGTTGGCCCAGGATGACAGGGTATTCTGCGGACAGGCCCAGCCGCAGAACGCCGTGCCGATAGTCGAGTACAGCAACACCATGAAGCACGCCACGGACAGCCACATCCCAAACACCAGGAAAAAATCGGAAAACCAGACTTGACGTCCAAGGACCACGAACCCCGACGATACATCGATGCGAAACAGACCGCTGATCGGAATCAGGACAAGCAGTGCAATGAACAGGGTCTGGGTGGTGATGCGCTTCCAGTGAATGTCTTTGCCGGACTTGGCTTGCAGCACCGCCCCCTGGGAGGACTCGACCACCACCGGGATCTTCTGTAACAGTTCGTCTCCACTCATCTGCTCACCCCTCACACGCACCGTCGCCGTCCGTGTAGACCCCCTGTCCCTGGCAAGCCTAGCGGTTGTCCCGCCATCAGCCACAATAAGTGCATGAATTTAAAGATATACCACATACTTCCAGATGCCTGACGGGCAGGGGTTTACCCTGCGCCATCAGGTATCGCACCCATCCCCCTGCTCCCCCAGACATTATAAGGCCTAGCCCTCGCGCTATACATCCCTTCCAGCAGGTGGCGCTTGCCTTTTTCACGGCGATTTTATAACCTGAAAAGCCTATTGGGGGATATCTCCGATTACTGCAAGAGTTGCGTACACCTACAGGAGGTTCAGCGATGGTTCAAAATATCGGTCTTAACATATTAGTTCCTATCGGCGTGTTTTTGTTCCTGATCATCGGCGCGGCCACCATGGCCAGCGTAGCGCTCAAAGACGTTGTGGCCCGCAGGAAAAAACAAGTGCATTAAAAGCGAGAGTACAATAAATATACGTTTCGCTACCGAAGAAGTATAAATTTCATTTTCTTTCTTCACGACCGACATGCTGAACCCAACCCACTGTCCAGGGACAGTGGGTTGTGTGCTAGCGTTGCATTTCGGTGTCTCCCGCACCTGACCGAAGCACCCTGTCCAGGGGGCTGACGGCCTGTATTCTGTCGCGGTACATACGGGCCTGTTGATCGTCGCCAGCCTGGGCCTCCAGATGCCATAACGCCTGCAGCGCAGGCACGTGATCGGGCCTGATACGCAGAATGGTCTGCAGTGCCTTGCGCCGCGTCAGACCATGCGCCCCGGCCCGGGACAGAGTGGCGAACATCTGGTCTGCCAGGCTGAAACTGACCCAGCGATCACTAGGATTGCCCTCATAGGCCAGACGCAACAGGCGCTGGGCACTGCCCTCCATCCCCTCCAGACTGGCCAACCAGCTGCGTGTCGCCAGCTCCGTGGACAGATAGCTGCGCTCGAATGTCTCTTTGTCCGCGGCCGCTACCCCCAAGGCCTTCTCAGCCTGATCCACACCGGGACGCAGCTTCAGCAACATGTCGAGCACCGAGGCAGTATCCAGGTCATCCCGGTAGCGGGCCTGAGGCAGGCGGTATTCAATGTACGGCGCCCACTCATCCTCCACCGGGCCCGGCGGGACGCGGATAGCGCCCCAATAGCGCCCCAGCCAGGTCCATGGACCTTCGCCGCCGGTAATGCGTTGCTGTGTGGCCTCGGAAGTACCGTGCATATGACCGAGCACCGCCGTCATCGGGTCCAACGCCCCCTGCGGTCCCACCAACGCGAATCGAAACCCGTCGATGTACCCTACCGCATTGGGAAAGACGTGCTGAAACGTGCGCATCACGGCCTCCAGTGATGCCGGGTCGAACTGGTTGAGGGCCAGCCACTGGACGAAGAGGCCTCCCGGCGCGAGCCGTGCCCGGACGCGCTGAAACTGCTGCACCGACAGCAGGGCACTGCG
>CAYXAX010000004.1:0-41038 GCA_964463055.1 uncultured Gammaproteobacteria bacterium
GAAGCTGTTGGGTATGGTGCCTGCGCAAGCGGTGCGCTGGTGTCCATGAGTCTGGATACCAGCGGTATGGCGCCTACACAGAACCCGCCGCCGATCGCATCATCGGTACCTGAGCCGGTGATGCTCAGCCTGATAGGCTTGGGGATCGCCGGCATCGGCGTGTTCAGACGAAATAAATCAATAAATGGGGACGGAGGGATTAAAACTTGATCAACCCAAACGTATCATAAATCTGGGACACGAAAGAACAGAATAGAAGAATAAAAGCGGATGCTACTCAGTCGCTCCCCTGAATGGGCTGACGCCGCTTGGCCATCAACACCCATCCCGAATCCAAGCCGATCAAGATGCCGACGATAACCTGATTCCATATGGCTGACGTCTGTGTCACGGGGCTGTATCCCAGTATCCAGGGCGAAAGCGCCAGCCACGCGGCAACCACCAGCTTCGGGAAGTCCGGCATCATAATGGGATTGGCAAGGGAGACCGCTGACATCATGACCACTCCGAGCCCCACCACGAGGGCGTTCCACGCCGTGACCCCGCCGAGATCGTTGTAATGCAAGGCATAGGGGGAAAAAAACAGCCAGATTGCCGCCAGCAGCGAGACGCCGTCCTGCCAATATCGTTTCTCCATGGTATCCCTCCTGTTTCCCTCTCCCGGCCACCCCCGGGGCGCGGTCGGATGGGCACTTTATTTTTGAGACAAAGCGTATACGCAACGGTTCACAAATAAGTGGCAGAAATCTATAGGGTCAGATTCGCATTGGAAATGCAGGGACACCATACCTAAAAAACCCAGGATACCCACAAACTGTTTGGCGCCTCTTGGACTTGTGGGGAAAGGGCGTTTATTCTTCTCATACTTTCATACTCTCGGTGCGGTCCCTAAGCATCCACACGACATAGCCGCGGGACCGTTGGAAGCCATCTACTACGAGGGTGTTCCGACCATGCGTGATGTCCCGAGTACGTCCCTAGCCAGTGTATCCTGGTTCGATTGGAGCCACTTCATGCCCCATGGCCAATGCTATCTGTGGCAGCCCGGGGTACTGTGGTCCAACGTGCTGGGCGACGGGTTAATCGCCGTCGCCTATTTTCTGATTCCGCTGTCGCTGTTTCTGCTGTACCGGCGCCGCGAGGTGAGGTTCCGCTTCATCGTCCTGCTGTTTGTGCTGTTCATCGGCTTCTGCGGTCTGACTCACCTGATCGGCGCCATCACCACATGGATCCCCATGTATCAGATATCCGGCGCGGTCAAGGATGTAACGGCGCTGATCTCACTGGGCACGGCGTACACCCTGTGGCGCATCATGCCCCAAGCCCTGACGCTGCCGACGCCTATGCAGCTTGAGCGCGCGAATGCGCTGCTGTCCAGCGAGGTCCAGCGGCGCATGGACGCCGAAGAGGCACTGCGCAACGCCAATTTCGACCTGGAGCGGCGCATCCGCGAGCGCACCTCGGAGCTGGAGGCCTCGAACGCGGCCCTGCGCCGCGAGATCCAGATGCGCAAGGACATCGAGATCAAGCTGCGGGAGGTGATCTCGGCCGCCCCAACGGCGATCCTCATGGCGGACCAGGACCGGCGCATCGTGTTGTGCAACCCCCCGGCGGAGCAGCTCTGCGGCTACAGCCGCGAGGCACTGTATACCATGCACGCCGACGACTTGGTGGTGCAGCATCACGAGGCGGTCCGCGATGAGTCGGTGGCGCTGTTTTCCGAGCACCCACAGATGCGGCACTTCGACGACAGCCGCGGGATACGGGTGCGGCACAGCTCCGGTAAGGAGATCCCCGTGGAGATGGCCCTCAACCAGGTGAAGCTGGAGGGTCAGACCTTCGTGCTGGCCTCCATTGTCGATATCTCGCGCCGTCACGAGCAGCAGCTGCTGCTGCACAAGTATATGGAAGACCTGACCCGCTCAAACAAGGCCCTGGACGAGTTCGTCTACGTGGTCTCCCACGACCTCAAGGACCCGTTGCGGGGTATGAACAACTACATCACCTTCCTGATGGAGGACTACGGGCCCAAGCTGGACGCCGGCGCGCGGCGCTACCTGGAGGCCACCCAGAATCTGGCTCACCGCCTGTATACCTTAATCGACCGCCTGCTGACCTATTCGCGGCTGGGCCATGCCGAGTTGGAGATCCAGCAGATCGACATGGACCGTCTGGTCGCCGAAGTTTTGCAGTCGCTGCACCCTCTGCTGGAGAGTGAAGCGGCGGAGGTGGAGGTGGCGGCCGAGCCCATGGGCGCAGCGCAGTGCGATAGGACCTGGGTCGGGCAGCTGCTGCAGAATCTGGTGGTCAACGCCGTGAAGTACAACGACAAGACAGAGAAGCAGGTGTTCATCGGGCACTATCGCGACGACGGCCGCCATGTCTTCTTTGTGCGCGACAACGGCATCGGCATCCCCTTCCGGCACCGCGATCGCATATTCCAGATCTTCAAGCGTCTGCACGCGGTGGATGTCTACGGCGGCGGGGCCGGAGCCGGGCTGACCATCGCGCAGAAGGTTGTCGAGCGCCACGGCGGGCGGATCTGGCTGGAATCGACGCCGGGTGAAGGATCGACATTCTACTTCACTCTGCAGTAATGCGCTTATCAACCATGTTAAGCCGTCACTGCGAGCCCCCCGGAGCGCCGCCAGCCCCATGAGCATTACGCCAGAGACACGGATGTCGTGCAATGTCCTCGTCATCGAAGACAGCGACGCCGACTACGAGGGCATCATGCGTGCTACACGGGAGGAGGGCATCAGCGCTCGTTTCCTGCGCTGTCGTGACGGTGACGCGGCCGTGGAGTTTCTCTTTGGTCCGGTCAATGAAGGCGAGCAGCGTCACGATCTCATGCCGAGTATCATAGTCATCGACCTGAACCTGCCCGGCACCAGCGGCGACGAGGTGTTGCAGGCCATCAAGGCCGATAACGACCTGCAGGCCATCCCCGTAATCGTGTTCACTTCGTCGTCCAACATTGACGACGTGCGCCGCGCCTACCGCCATGGGGCCAATTGCTACATCGTCAAACCCGAGACTATGCCTTGCTTCAAGGACATAGTCACCCGCATGCTGCGCTTCTGGCTGGACACCTCCAGTCTGTCCTAACAAACCCGGGGGTCATCCATTGGCCGTCCGCAAGTAAGCAAAACTCGGGTCAGAGTGACTCCATTGATATCCAAGCGATGCTCATGATGGGAACCCCAATTCCCGCAGAGCCAGCGCGTGGCCGATGAAATCGAGGACACCCATTAATTGGTCATCGATGAAGAATGCCGCACTATGCATGCTTCGGTATAATAGAAAGCCGGAGCAGATTTATATAATCCTTCGGCATCAAGGTTTGGCAGTTTAATTTTCGGGACATATCGACAGATAACGGGTATCCGGATGACCGGAAAAGTGCTGTGATTTTATTCACTTTGAAAAAAGTATATATACTACTGATGCAAATACTAATAAACAGGCAGTAGAATGCATATAACTCAGGAAGACATCGCTGCGCTTGCCCGCCTGTGTGATTCCGGGCAGATGGACGCTGCGCAGCAGTTCGGCCAGGAACTACTTGCCGCCTACCCTGGCGCGGCGGTAGTTCCCAATATTTTGGGTTGCGCGCACGCGAATCAGGGGCGGCTTAACCTTGCCGTCGAGAATTTTCAGCGGGCCATCGCCATCGACTCGCGCTTTGCACAGGCTTATTGCAATCTTGGCAGAGCGCTGGCCCAGATGCGCAGAATTGATCAGGCCGTTGACGTTTTGTTTCACGGCGCGACGCTCGCCCCGGGCAGCTTCCAGGCGCAATTCGCTCTTGGTACCGCATTGGTAATGCAAGGACGCGTCCAGGAAGGTGTGACCCGGCTGCGCCAGGCGATCAGCATCAATCCCGATTCTGCTCAGGCCCACAACAATCTCGGCGATGCCCTGGCGCGGCTTGGGTGTCTGGATGAGGCGTTGACCAGCTTTCAGCGGTCGCTGCACCTGCACCCGGATGCAAGCACGTATTATAACGCCCACGGGTTGCTCCTCGATGCCGAGGATCCCCTGCCCGCCATCCAATTTCTCGAGGCCGCGGTGAAGCTGCAGCCTGCCAATATGAACTATAAATTTTTCTTGGGGATGGTGTTGGAATACTCCGGTCGATCCGCCGCCGATTATTTTTGCGAAGTCGAACAAGCTGGATCGGAACTGGAAAAGGCCCGTTTGGATGCCTGGAACTACTTGAAGTCGGCCGGCAAGCAGATGCCGAAGATGGTGGGGGCGCCGATCGAGGCCTACCGCCTCGGCATTGAGGCTGCCATGCCCGCGGGGCTCGTCCTGGAGTTCGGTGTGAGATTCGGAGTGTCTATTCGCCAGCTTGCGGCGCTCGCCGGGCAACATGTGCATGGCTTTGACAGCTTTGAAGGCCTTCCGGAAGCCTGGCATGAGCAGCCGATGGGAAGGTACACGACGGGGGCGGTTCTCCCGGACGTCCCTGACAATGTCTCGCTTTACAAAGGCTGGTTCAATGACACCCTTCCTGAGTTTTTAAGGACCCACAGTGATCCAGTGCGTTTTATGAATGTCGACTGCGATCTGTACAGTTCCACGAAGACCGTACTGGATTGCCTGTCCGCCCAGATTTGCCCTGGCACGGTCATCGTGTTCGACGAATATATCGGCAACGGCCGATGGCGTGAAGATGAATTTAAAGCATTCCAGGAGGCGGTTGCTGACTACGGGTGGAATTACGAATATCTCGCCTTCAGCATGTTCACCAAGCAAGTCGTGGTCCGAATTTTGTGATGATCTCCGACTTGGTCCGCATTTTCGGATGCAAGCTCCTAATCGCGCGAGAAAACCGCGACGGATTTATCCGATTGCCAGGCTCAAGGTCTGGCAGGAATATTATCGTAAATTAAAGGAGGGCGATCATGCGCATATTGCACACCATGATTCGCGTCGGCGATCTGGATCGATCCCTGCAGTTTTACACCGATGTCCTGGGCATGCGGCTGCTGCGGCGTAAGGATTATCCTGACGGCAAGTTCACGCTGGCATTTGTCGGTTATGGCGAGGAGTCGGATGAAGCGGTGATTGAGCTCACCTATAACTGGGGCGAGAGCCGCTATGAATTGGGTAACGCCTTCGGTCATATCGCCATCGGCGTCGAAGATATCAGAAAGACGTGCATGGAAATAAAGCAGCGGGGCGGCAAGGTGACCCGCGAGCCGGGCCCCATGAAGCACGGCAGCACAGTCATCGCATTTGTGGAAGACCCCGACGGATACAAATTAGAATTGATCGAGGGGCGATAAACAATATTTCGAACCATGCTGTCACCGTGCTTGATGATCGATCAATTTCGTTGGGAGCGATCATTTCAATGATCGCTGACACCTCGAAAATATCAGCAAGAATAAGAATTTTTCCATGAAAACGGCAGCATTGGCTTGCGCGCTATCGGCCCTGGTGCTTGGGCTTGCGGTCGCCGGATGCGGTAACGGAAGCAGCGGCAGTACTGCGAGTGCAACCAATTCGACCACAGCCGTTGGCGGCCTGTCGCTCGGTGACGGCAAGAATTCGACGACGCCAAAAGTTGGCTATCTGATGTCCTGTGAGACACAGTTTCCTAAAACCACGACCCATAGTGGCCCGTGGATCCAGGGGAGTGTGTGGTACCCATCGGAAAAGATCGCGGTGGAGGGCAGTGTTACCTGGTCCTCGGCGCAAACGTCTATTTCATTGTCCGGCGACACTTGGACTATCACCTCAAACAACCTGCCGGATCCCCCGCAGACAACGGGTATTTTCCCCATTCAGACTACTGACCCGGCTTATCAATATGATACCAACCCCAACGCTATCAGTGCGCAGACCATCCAGCTGACGCTGCCGGCAAATCCAAGCATTGCCTCAACGCCTTCATGCGTGCCCTTGGGCATGATCGGCTTTACCACCGATGGAGTGGCCATCTTTGACGCCATGGACGACAGCGGGCATGATGCGGTCGCCCATGAGGTCCAGGACAGTTGCAGCGGTCATCCGGACAAGAACGGCCAGTATCACTATCACGGACCCTCCCCCTGCATGGCCAATGAGACGACCTCGGGTCTGGTGGGCTACGCCCTGGATGGCTTCGGCATCTACGGCGAGGAGGATGCGACTACCGCCAAGACTCTTCATGACAGCGACTTGGATGCCTGCCACGGCACCACCAGTCAGATAGACTGGCATGGACAGACAGTGACGATGTATCACTACGTCCTGACGGATGAGTTTCCGTACACGATCGGCTGTTTCAAGGGCACGCCGGTCGCGGCCGATCTGACCAATGCCCAGAAAGCGCAGATACAGAATTTCCCATGAGAGGAAAAACTCAGGGCGGCCATGTGTTGGCGATAATGTCCGCGCACTTTCCGGCGTCTTGTGTGCACTGAAAAATCAATAAAAATATCCGCCGCGCTGGCGCCGATGCGGCACGCACCAACGCGGCGGTCCAGACTATTCGAACTGAAGCCGGTAATCGGGGATTTTCGGGTTGTTGGGGAAATCCAGGTTTTCCCTTGGGTATTGGTGCCTCGACGGCAAAAGCGGCTGTTCGAGCAGCGATTTATTGATAAAGGTAATCTCCACCGTAGCCGGAAAATTGTCGTGGTAGCCACCATAGTTGTTGGCATGGATATGGACAATATAAAACTGCTGAGTTAATGCCTGAACAGCCGTGTTTAAATCGTCGGGATTTTTATCGAGATGGTGAAATTCCGCAGCTATACACCTGATTCGGTGCTGATGGCGCACGATATCTGATATCACTTCGTATTCGCTGCCCTCAATATCCATTTTTAAGAAAACGTTGCATCCGGAATCGGATGATCCGGCTAGATCAAAAATTTTATGAAGATTGATATCCAGCGGCCCAGTCCCGCTGGAAACTCTTTTTTTGATGTGCCGGTGCGGATCGCGGAAAAAAATAAAGTAGTCGATATGGTTGTGTAGTTTTCGAGTGTATTTGGCTCGTTTTGTCTGGTTGCCCGTCAGCGCATAAAGGGGAATCTTCCATAGCGAGCGCAAGATTCGGCGGATAAACGGCAACGGCCCTACCGTATGATCGACGCCAATGATTTTGAGCGCCGGATTAAGCGCAAGGCACGCTTTATCAAACGACCAGTCGTCCGAAAGGCCCAGTGAAATCAATGTCTCGCAATGGATGATTTGATCACCGGGAACGACATATCCGCCATCGCGATTGGGGCCAAGCCTGACAAGGTGTAAATACTCAAACGGCTTGAGCAATGCCTTATTCAATCCACAGGCACTGTCTGACACCGATCCTTCCATCATGGCATTTCTTTTCCGTCGCTGAATTAGTCAACGAATGGCAGCTATCATATTGATGATAATATTGTTAATTTTGCGCGCGCCTGCGGGGATATGCAATCACACAAGTCATATGCCCGTCACCGTTGTCCGCTTCGATCCTGGACCATGTCATATCCACGACATCACAAAAATATATTTGCCCTGCTGCCCGTTGGCCGTCCACCTTTACCTCTTATCCCTATTTGCTATAGGCATGACAGACCTGAGCCAAAGCATCAGGCATGTCATTCACTGCCCCCTCCCTTGATGTCATAGACTTGGATATTCAAGTTCGCTGGGACCTCCAGAGTCACGGGTCCGTTGGAATTCACTTTGTAGGGTTTCACCACCGGCTTTCCCAATGGGTTTCTATTGGAGTCCAGCATTTGTATCGTGATGAGGTAGTCGCCGTCTGGAAGCGGCAGATGATGTCTCCAGGGACCTAGAGAGGTCAAATAGATACTTTTGACCAATGTGCCGCCCTTGGTTTTGGCGGTAATCATGTACCCCCCGGGCTTGGTCCCCGCCGGGAAGACTTGAGCTCTCGTGGTGATTCCCAGGTCCAGGGTCGTGATGGTCTGGGATTGGGCGGCCAGGCAGTTGGTGAAGAAGCCCAGCCCCGCCAGCAGAATGCAAATTGTGACTTTCACTGATTCCTATCTCCTTGGCTACCTGAATAATGACGATATGCCAAAAAGCGCTTAGATGCCAGCGGACGGACCCAAGGCGGACAACTATCCGGGTATTTGGATCTTCACTAAGCGCGGAAACACAGTCGCATTTTTGGAAGACTCAGACGGAAACAAGTTAGCGTTGATCGAGGGGCGATAAACAATATGTTGAAAGAATAATCGCCGGCAAGCATCAGTGGAACAATCAGGCATCAGATCACGCCGCTCCCTGGTATTGGCAAGAATTATGACGCGATCCCGGGATAGTTTGGACAATTCGTGAACGAAGGCGTGAACTCGCGGACATACATCAGACGATGTAACTGCAGGGGTTGTGTTCTTCCGGCGCCGTGCACGGCGCTGACCTCTCGCCGTGGCGCTGCACACCTCTGTCTCGGCGCAGACTTTTATTGTGCGGTGACCTTCAAGCAAACAGCGCCTTTTTGAGCGGGTCCAGGTATTGCTCATAGTGCTTCCAGCGTTGCACGGATTTCCGGTAAATGGGCTCACGCACCTGGTCGTAACTCGGGGTATTAATCATCCGTGTGGAATCATAAAATTTCAGGCATTGCTCATCCCATGGCAGGCCGCAAAATTCGAGCAGTTGACGCGTGACCCTCTCCTGATCCGCGACCAAGGCCTCGTAGCTTACATCCAGCACCGGGATATCTAGCGTAGCTTTCCAGTGCTGCATCAGCCGTTGGTACTGCCTGTAGTAAGCGCCGAGGGTGGCCAGATCTGTGGTATATCCCATTCCGGTATTAGGGGAGCCGAAATTCTGAAAGTAGCACGACAAACATGTGTCGAGAGGATCGCGCACGCAATGGATGATTTTCGCATCTGGAAACAAGAGGGCCAGCAGCCCAAGATAGTTAAAGTTGTGGGGCATCTTGTCGGCGGTGAAATCGGCGCCGCCGGACAATGCGCTTACATGCTGTTTGTAGCGCTGCGCGAGTATATCGCAGTTTTCCTGGCTAAGAGAAATGACGCATTGGGGGTAACGTTCGCTGGTCCCAAGCAATTCCGGCAGGGAGTGGGTCATGTTCACTATATCGAGCAATTCCCCGCAGCCATACACCTGAGGGTGGCTGGCCAATATCTGCTCTGTCAGAGTAGTGCCGGAACGCGGCATGCCAATGATGAAAATTAGACGGTCGGAGCGATCCTTTGCACGTGGCGCCTGGCGCACGAACTCTTTGTTGAACGTCCGCATGGTGTCTTCCACGAAATTGACATACGCATCAGGATTAAAAGCATGCCTGATCAGAGCATTGCCTTCCCTAAAATGGTGAAAGGCGCGGTCAAAATCACCTGTGGCATCCAGAAGCTTTCCCAACGCGAAGCGCAGATAAATTTCCGAGTTGTAATTGCCGAATGATTCACCTTTCGTCAGCAGGCGCTCCATGATGTCGATGGCTTGCTGGCGACGATTAAAACGGGAGCTGAGTGAGGCAAACACGAGGACCAGCTCCGGGGCCTCCCCTCCGGCCTCTATGAGCGGCTGGACCCGTGCGTACGCCTTCTCAAAGTCACCCTGCCTTTCATAAATGCGCGCTTCAGCTGCCACGAGTCTGAGGTTATCGGGCTCAATACGTTGAGCTTCGTGATACGTGTTCAGTACTTCTTCGAATTTTTCTTGCTTTTCATATATCCCGGCGATGTTGAAATAGGCCTCGATATTGTGGGTTATCTGCAGCAGTTGCCTGTAAACCGCAATGGCATCATCGTATTTTCCATCGAGTGATCCCTGGAATTCGAGCGACCTGGCCAGGTTGTAGTAAGCAATGGCAAGGCCAGGCCTGAGCTTGACGACTTGACGGAAGCAAGCCTCGGCTTGGGCCATGGCGCAAATCTCGAGATTGATCGTGCCCAGCCTGAACCACGCCTCCGCATCCGAGGGGTCGCTCCGGCAAATTTCCTCATACAGGGCTCTCGCCTCCGGCACGCGCTTTTGCTCGACGAACGCGAGAGCCTGCGCTTTCTTTGAGTCAGTTAAGGTTTTATTTTTCATAATGTTATAGCTTGCCTGATCATATCAGGGTGACGAAAACGAACAGAACGAAACGTTGATGCCATCCCTGCGGATCATGGTACGATACCCTGGAACCTATATCAAAATACCACGCGGCGCCTCTGCCCAGGGATCGCCCGTGGGGTCCGCTATGCGCAGAAAGCTCGTGCCCAGCCGGCGCTGGCTTTGGATTCACAACGCGGATCACGGGGTATTTTTGAGACAGGTTCAGTGTGCTGTCCCATTAATAACATTATAAAGTCATTCTAATTTGTGCTGGATTGATTGGGCCGTGGTGGTCCGGACGAAGGGTCTGGAGGGGATGTTATAGCGGTCGATGTATGAATCGATGCGTTAAATCAGTTCCCGCACCGTTTTAAATGAATTCTGCCAAGAACCTAATACTGCACTGAAAAAATGATATTGCAGCGTTCACAATTCGTTCATCAATTACCCGTCGGTGAAGGTCGCATCCTGATCATACACGCGATTACTCACTTTCGCCTGCCGGTGGACAACGATCTCAATCTTCTGGTGAATTATTTCGCCGTTCCACGCCGCGTACCGGACGACTGCGCCGCGCTGACCGAGCTGTTGCCCTTTGCCCCTGAAGTAATTCAGGACGCGCTTAAGGCGTTGCTCGAACGCGGAATACTCACCGAAAAATCACCGGAACAGGAACTCGCCGACATCAGCGCCGAGCTTGCCCCCATGCACGGGCGCGACCCCGGCGAGATACTCGAGCTTTACCGCCGTAAGATGAGGGAAGGCGCCGCTCCTTACTGGTCCGTCGAGACGGCTTACGGCGCGGGTGATTTTGGCGCCGCTGGAACACGGATTGATGTGCTTTTATTCGGCGATTGCGATATCCAGATGGAGGCGGATTTCCTGCGGCGCGAAGCCGCCCAACGCGGCATTGACCTGCACGTTTCCACTACCTTTCCCGACGATTTTCGTTTTGCCAGCGACCACAAACATGATGCCATTATAATCGGCGCCTTGCGCGCGCGCAGTACCATCGCCGAACAATCCTCGCCGGAACAAGGCCCGCATTCGCTATATATCGCCCAAGTTCAACACCTGCTGCAGCAACTGCGGGAACGAAGCGACGCGCCAATCCTGATCGATAACCTGCCTGAGCCGACCGTGCAGCCTTTGGGGCTGGCGGAACGGGGTGCCGCCGGGCATCGCAGCCGCTTCCGTCTGGCCAACGTCACACTCGCCGAACTGGTATCCAAAATACCCGACGTCCACGTCGTCGACGTTGCGGCGGCACTGAACGCCATTGGCTTGGAACGGATGCTCGATGATGGGCTGTTGGGATTTACGCATTTCGGTTCAATCGGCTGGCTGCTGCAACGGCCGGAAAGCGAGATGGCGGCGGTGCACGGCATTTTTCCCGACACGGCCCCGTTACTGCAAACAGTCGACGGTGATCCTTACGGACGAGAGAAGGCGCTTGCCGTTACGCATATCGATGCGTTGATCTCAGCCTTGGGCATAGGGCAAAAGAAATGTGTAATCGTTGACCTCGACGGTACCCTGTGGCCGGGCGTGCTGGCCGAAACCGGCAGCCCCTTCGCATGGACGCCGGAAATCAGCGGCGCATTTTCCTATATCGGTCTCTATTTTGGTTTGCACGAGGCGCTGTTGTGCCTCAAGAAGCGTGGAATCCTGTTGGCCTGCGCGAGTAAAAACGATGAAGCTACGGTACGCGAATTGTGGCGTTATCCCGATAACTACCCACGCAACCGCCTGCTGACGCCAGACGACTTTGTGACCTGGCGCATCAATTGGAACGATAAGGTCGGAAATATTCGTTCGATTGCCGATGAACTCGGCCTCGCCCTGGATTCATTCCTCTATATAGATGATCATCCTGTCGAACGCGACCGCGTACGCCAGCGCTTGCCCGAAGTGGAAGTATGGGGTGAAGATCCGTTCAGCCTGCGCCGCCGGCTCTTGAACGACCCGCGTCTGCAACCGACATCAATCACGGAAGAGGCCGCCGCCCGCAGCGTATTGGTCAAAGCGCAGCTGGACCGCCAGCACCTGCGCACCGAGATGATGGACGAATCCGATTATATCGCGTCTCTGCAGATACGCTGTCGCTTTGATACGTTGGACTCCGCATCGACGCGCCTTGCGCGGGTCGAAGAACTTTTCCGGCGCACGACCCAATTCAATACCACCGGCAGGAAATTTTCTTTGGAGCAATTGAAGGATCTCGCCGGCAATCCGTCCGCGGCGGTATTTACCCTCGAGGTTTCCGATCGTTTCGGCGACCACGGCCTCGTGGGCGCTGCGATATTGTCCGCCGGCGAGATTCTTGGCCTGGCAATAAGCTGCCGCGTCCTGGGCATGGGCGTCGAGCATCAATTCCTTCACTATATCCTTGCCGAAGCGAAAAAATCGCTTTCCGAGATTAAAGGGCAAATTATATCCACGCCGCGCAATATTCCCGTACGCAATATATATCGCGACAACGGTTTCTCGGAAAAAGAGCCGGGATTATGGGTGCATAGCTTCTGAAATCGTGCCTTGCCGAAAGCCGGGTTATCGGAGGTCTTCGCGATTTTCCCGTGCGACCTCCCGGCGCCTATTCCTTCATGCCCGACTGGTTTCCGCCGGGAATGATAAAAACTATATGGTGAGTAAACGTCCCCCGTTACGTGATATTGACGTATATTCTTGTCGATGATCATCAAAGAAGTCATTTTTGCCTCGGCGCAATACGAAGCAATGAAGCGCTTCCGTGAGGATACTTTGAGAATACCTTTGGGCCTGACGCTAAACGACGACGACTTAAGAGATGAATACACGCAAACTCACATAGCCGCTATACATGATGATGGGGAGATAATCGGCACGGTGTTGCTCAAGCCCCTTTCTCAAGGCCGCGTGAAGCTGAGGCAAATGGCTGTTTCGCCTATATTGCAACGCAACGGCATCGGACAAAAACTCGTTCAGTTCGCGGAGGAGACCGCCAGCACCCTGGGATTTGATGCTATTGAGCTGCATGCCCGAATTCACGCGCAGGCATTTTATGAGAAGCTTGGTTACGCGGCGGTTGGCGAAAGGTTTCTCGAGGTGACCCTGCCGACCATAAAAATGATCAAGCGGTTGGATTCATTCGCTCAATAGATGCATTCTGCGATTATGAAGTGGCCCCTGGAATTTGCACCGCTCTCGTTCCCAAACCGTGCGTTTGTCTCGCCCGCCTTTGAGGGGCGCGCTATTGTCCGGCCAGCTGGGGTGTGACGCTGAATTCTCCGAGCTTACCAATCATGTGGTGGGCATCGATGTTGCAGAAGTACACGTAGTGTCCCGGGGCCAGTGTCACGACGAACTCACGGCGGCTGTCGGGTGCGAGGTCCTGGGTGGCCATGACCCTGAGGATATGCGGTGAGTCCCGGTCGATCTTACCTTCCATTTCCATGGGGAGTTTGTCGGGGGAGAGATCCGTGCGTACGAGAAAGAAATCATGGGGCATGTCCGAGGCGTCGTTTTTTACCACAAACCTCACCTCGCCCGTATGGATCTCGCCCGGAGAAAGCTGCGTCCCGAAGGCGCTCAAGGTGACGGTGACGGTCTGGTCGACCGGGGCGGTATAAACCACCAGGGGCGGCAGACACAGGGAAACGGCGATTATGAAGCTGGACAGACGCCTCGACAAACCGCTCGCTGTGGCGCGGGCAGCGAGGCTGTAGAGACGGCCAGGATGGAGCATCCCGATTGCTGAATTAAAGTGTGATGAGGCGGGGTGCGTCATGGGTACCACCCATTTTCGATATCAATAGACCATGCACTATCGGAGTCCGATATAGATCTGATCTTCGGTGCCGGAAACCCGCCGCGCCCGGGGCTGGCGGCCGTCGTTCGGATCGGGCTATATCTCTATTATCCAGATGAAACTGAAGATAAGGTGAAGAAAATATTAAGTGTCGCTTACCGACGAGGGTGCGCATTTTTTGCTTGGCTATTCAATAAGGTGGAAAGCCATATGCTTTCAACGTAGTTTGACTGCGTCTAATTCAACGTCATGTTTCGGCACCGCCGCGCAGCGGGCGAGTCGATTTGTTGTGTTTGCGTCTGCTAACATTTGCCGCAGAGCTGTATCGTCGGATTCTTTTCGTCGTGCAGTCAATATCAGGCATCGGCGGGAGATCGATTGGTTCCATGAATGAAAATACGTCTACACAAGCCAAGAAGGCGCAAGCCATGGCGTTGCTCAAAGAGCATCGGCTGGATGAGGCCAGAGACATATACGCGGAGCTTTGCAAGGCCAATCCCCAGGATGCGGAATCCTGGTTCAGGCTGGGCACCACCAACCTTGAGCGGTGTGCCTGGGACCATGCCGAAATCTGCTTCCACCACGTCATTAATCTGCGGCCGCAGCTGGTCATCGCCTATTACAACCTGGGTCGGGCGCTTGAGCTGCAGGAAAAAGAGGATGAAGCCATAGCGGTTTACCGCAAGCTGCTTGATATAGGCCATCACAGCGAGGCCTACTGCAACATCGCCGCTATCTACGCCCACCAGGCGAGATTCAAGGAGGCTTTGGAAACGTATCTTCAAGCTCAGTCGGTAGACCCCGATAATCCAAGGCTGATTACCGGTGAAGCGGGCATTTATGAAAAACAGGGTGACTATGACAAGGCCTACGCGCGGATTCAACCCCTGCTGGCAGCGGGGCGGGGTACCCCGGAAGTCGCTGTTTTACTGGCGTCGCTGAGCCAGCATATCGACTGCCGGGCTCAAGCGATTGAGCTGCTTGAAGACCTGGTTTCCCGCCCCGAGTTGGCAGGAAACAGGGATGTGCTGCTCCCGATGCATTTGTCCCTTGGCAGCCTGCTCGATGCCGCGGGTGAATACGATCGAGCCTTTCGTCATTTTCGCCTGGGCAATGAGATGACGCGCAGTTCTTTCGATATGCAAGTCCACACGGCGTTCATCGACAGTATCATGCAGATCTTCACCAAGGATTTCATGCGCGCCGCCCCGCGCGGCCGGGACCCCGGGGATCACCTGATATTCATCCTCGGTATGCCGCGTTCGGGTACCAGCCTCATAGAACAGATCCTGGACAGCCACCCCCAGGTGGCCGGGTGCGGGGAATTAAAGGAAATCGGTGATATCGCCAGCAATTTGACCGACGCTCAGGGGACAAGATCGCCATATCCGGGTGGCGCAGTATTTCTCACCGCGGAAAAGTGCGATCAACTGGCTCAAGCATACCTGCAATACATCAAAACGCTGTCCGGCAGCGCTGACTACGCAACCGACAAGATGCCGCAGAATTTCATGTTGCTGGGTTTGATCGCACTGCTGTTTCCCGGTGCAAAGATTATTCACAGCGTGCGCGACGCGCTCGACACTTGCCTGTCTTGTTACTTTCAATATTTCCAGTTCCAGCATCAGAGCTTGGGTTTCAGCATCGATCTGAGCAGTCTGGGGGCCTACTATCGGCAATATCAGCGACTCATGGCCCATTGGCGGACGGTGTTGGATATTGAAATACTTGATGTCCAGTATGAAACGCTGGTCGCCGATCAGGAGAGGATGACGCGACAGCTCCTGGAGTTCTGTGGATTGCCGTGGAACGATCAGTGTCTGAAATTCTATGACACCGGACGGGCGGTCACCACCGCCAGCTACAATCAGGTGCGCAAGCCTATGTACCGCAAATCGATGCAGCGCTGGAAAAACTACGAGAAGCACCTCGAGCCCCTGAAAAAGGCATTGTTCGAGTAAAGCAATACAAGGACGGCACGGCAGGCGGTGTCAGCCTGTGACGTCTTCCCCGACCTGGCGTTCGACCTCTTCATCTCATCGCGGCACTGCAAACATATTCCCGGTGTATGCGCCACTCAACTGATACGTATCCCGCTCGAACTCGGCAAACCACGCCCTCAACCAATTGAGGTTTGTCTATCGCCGCGCCCCCACTGCCAGCTGTTGGTTTCCAAGCCGATGGACTTGGTCTATACCCCACGGGCCGGGGCATGGACCCCACAAATATGGTATAATTTACTCCATAATCAAATGCTTATATCTAATAAGGCTCTTCCGGCGATTTTAAAAGTCTATGTTATCCAGCAGTGAGAGTGATCCCATGAAAACCGAAGTGCAGCCATTTGACTGGCTGATCGCGCCCATTTCGTCCGAGCAATTTTTCGCCGAGTATTGGGAGCAGAAACCCGTGCATATCCGGCGCGGGAATCCTGAGTATTACAAGGACATTATCACCCAAGCGGACCTGGACAATCTTATTTCCAATGGGGACTTGCGCTATCCCGCCTTGAGGCTGGTGCAGAAGGGAAACGATACCCCGCGCGAGACACCCTTCTATCCCGCCGAGGCATACACCGCCAATTGGAAGCATGGTACCAACGTTTATGCCGGCATGCCTGATGTCGACAAGATTTTTGCCGAATACCGCGCCGGCGCCAGTATTAATCTCCCCGGTTTGGAGCAGTTTTGGCGGCCGCTGTTGGACCTTTGCGTCGCGGTGGAGGGCTGTCTGAATCACGCCGTGCGTACCAACGGCTACATCACGTCGGCGAATTCCCAGGCCTTTGCCCTTCATTACGATTCCCATGATGTCTTTGTCATGCAAATCGCCGGTAAGAAACGCTGGCGTGTCTACGAACCGCTGTTGCCGCTGCCGCTGGTCAATCAGCCGTTCGCGGCGCAGCCGTATGCGCGGAATTTTACGCCTCCGTCGCCGCCCCTGATGGAGCCGGTCCTGGAACAGGGCGACATGCTGTATCTGCCCAGGGGATATATTCACGCGGCTACGACAATGGAGGGCTACTCCGCGCATGTTACCATCGGCGTCACCGTCTACACGTGGATGAACCTGCTCTTCGACGCGTTCATGCCATGTATGGAGCGGGAGGAGTTTCGCCGGGCACTACCGCCCGGATTCGCCAACCGCACGGAAATGAAGGAAGTCATGCGGGAGACCCTTGGCGCGCTGATCAGCGAATATCAGCAGCACATTGATTATGACCGCCTCATCGACAACTTCATGCGACAAGTTACGGCCAACAAATTGCGCTCGAAGGGGACGTTTCACTGTGACGTATCGGAGGCCCCTGAGTAAGGTCCATTCACGGGTAAACGTATCACCACGGGTCGGGTCGGTAGCTGCGTGAATGTCCCCTGGGGGGACACCCGCAGACGATGACCGCCGGTTTGCCACACTGGCGCCAATCACGGGCTAACGGCTGATGGGCCAGGGTCGTTATGTCGCAGACTTCACTTCTGATCCGCCGCGAAATCCACGAAAAGATATTGTCCGGGTTGAACTCGTCGCTGGGCAATCCGCGATTCTACCCGGTACAGGGCCTGCACAAAAGCGCTATCCCACCGCCGCCACCGCAACATGTATCTGGTGGATCTGGAACGAGAGTGCAACCACGCCTGGGAGGTATTTGACCCCGTTCACCACGGGGGCCCAGGTGCGGGTATGATCTGCGCGCCGCTCCCGCGGTTGCCGGGCAATTTTACAGATCATGGGGTCAGAATGCTTGACGATTCCTGACAAAGGACTCACTGGCTCTGGCGGTTCTCGCCGTGAGCAAACTTCTGTACGCACAGATCACCCCCCAGCTGTTTGCCTGCGAATACACTTGTTGCCAATGATGTTGCCGCGTTCACTCGCCTCGCGAATGGGGCAGAGCTCATCGATATTTATGCGGGTCTAGTGAAGCGATCAATATGCCGTGGAGTTCAGCCTCCGTCTGGCTGAGCGCCTGAAGGAGCGCGTGTAGTATGACCACTTCACTGGTTGTTGCCATTGCAGTTACCCAAAAACATGACCGGCGGTAGCTGTCAGACGCTTCCACCATACCGGCGGATTTCAAGTACACTGGCCATTTAGGTACACTAACGAAAGAGCGTGAAGGGCAGCGATCGCAATCATGCAATCTCTGAAACAATGGCGTTGGCAGCGCTGGACGGCGGTGGTGTTCCTCGTGCTGTATCTTCTGTACATCGCGCTGAGCTATCTGTACCTGCCTGGCAAGCTCAAGGAGGTGGTCCAGACCGATGTGGCGCAGCTGTTGGGTCGGGGCATACAGGTGCAACGCATCGCTTTCAATCCGTTTACGCTTTCGTTGACGGTGGAGCAGTTCGCGCTGACGGATCGTCCCGAGCAGCCCCTGGTGGCGTGGAACAAGTTGTTCGTGAATTTCGATGCCTGGGGTTCGCTGTTCGGCTGGAAGATCCGCTTCAGCAAGGTGGTACTGGACACGCCGCGCATCGCCATTGAGCGGCGTAAGAAAGATTTCAATTTCAGCAATATAGTAAGCCGCTTTGCCGGCGGTGAGACACCGCAGCCAAAACGCAAAGCGGCATTGGCACTGCAGATCGACGACATCCGGGTTGTGACCGGTCTGTTCACGTTTGATGACATCAGCGGCGCCAGGCCCGCTCATTCCAGCATGGATGATATCACCGTGGAGGTGAAGAACCTCTATCTGGCCACCGGCGATAACAAACTCAATCCCATCAGCCTGCAGGCGGCCATGCCCAGCGGCGGCCAATTGAGTCTGAAGGGAGATTATCGCGCCGATCCCCTGAAGGTCGATGTTGATGTCCAGGCCAGTGATATCCATCTGGAGACACTGAAGGACTTTGTTTCCAACCAGGTGCCGGTGCTGCTCAACAACGGTCGCCTGTCGCTGCAGGCCAATATCAGCCTTGAAATGGCCAAGGAACTGCAGATGCTGGTAAAGCACAGCGAGCTGAGCGTGACGGATCTGGCGCTGGACGACGGCACCTTGGCCCCGCCGCTGCTGCGCGGAAAAGAACTACAATTGCAGGGCATCGAAATGAATCTGGCGAAACGGCGCTTTCGCATCGAGAGTATTAGCCTGGATGGCTTCAGCACGGACCAGTGGCTGGATGCGGAAGGCCGGCCACGCATCCAGCCGCTGCTTGTGCAACGCAAAAGCGAAGCCGCGGGCACGGCGATGCCCGCCGCCGGCGCCGATACAAACCCGTGGGACTTTTCCATCGGCAAGTTGTCGCTCCAGCACGCCAGGATCGGGTTTACCGATCGTCGTCACGGCCTGAATGCCCACCAGGAGATTCACGATCTGAATGTCAGCCTCAGGGACATCCGTCTCGATAAGGGCGCTAAGGTGCCGCTGCAGCTGAGCGCCAAACTTAATGATGCAGGTAACCTGAAGGTCGATGGCCGCATGATCCCGGCGCCCTTCAGTCTGGCACTGAATTACCAATTGCAGGCGCTGGCACTGTCCCCATTCAACCCCTATGTGGAACAGCTGAGCTGGCTGCATTTGCAGCGGGGTAGCCTGAATGCGGACGGCAATGTGAGTATGGGAGGTGATGATGCTCTGACGCTTGGTTTGAACGCGGACGTGAACGATCTGGATGCGCTGGATGCCCGTACCGGGAAGCCCGTATTGCAATGGAAAGATCTGCGGCTGGATCAGTTGCAGCTGAGCCTGGCGAATCGCAACGCGTCTATCGGTACCGTGACATTGAATGCGCCGGATCTTGCGCTGGAGGTTGATGCCAGCAAGCATCTTAATCTGGCTACCCTTATGAAAGCCGGAGCCAATGCGGGCGCGCAGACAACCGCATCGGCTGCCCCGGCAACCGATGCCGCTGAAAATTTGAAGACGGCACAACCCTGGCGGATCGCCGTCGATCTGGTCAGGTTGCAGCATGGCACTGTGCGGTTCCGCGATGCCAGCATCAAGCCGATCTTCAAAACCGGACTCTATGCTTTGGATCTGAAATTGGACCGGCTCACCAGTGCGGGGAGCAAGCCGGCCACGTTCACGCTGACTTCCAAAGTGGATAAATACGCCCCCTTCAATGTGAAAGGCACGCTGGCGCCGCTGCAGCAGCAGCCGGGGTTTTCCTTTATCAGTCATTTGCGTGGTCTGGAAATGCCGGCATTGTCACCCTATACCGGTACCTATATTGGCTACAATCTGAGAAGCGGTCAGCTTACGCTTGACCTGAAATACGAATCAAAACGGCACAAGCTAAACGGGAAAAACACCATCGTCGCCAAGCAGCTGTACCTGGGTGACGAAGTGCCCAGTAAACAGGCGCTGAATGTCCCGGTACGGCTCGGACTGGCGTTGCTGCGTGATGCAAGCGGCGTAATCGATCTGAATGTCGGTGTGTCCGGCGATGTCAATGAACCTGGATTCAGCGTGTCGGGTATTGTGCTGAAGGCACTGGTGAATATCATCGTCAAGGCCGCCGCTTCCCCGTTCCAGCTGCTCGCGTCGCTGGTGGGTAGTTCGGAGGATCTTGGCTCGATTGAATTCGCCGCCGGTGACAGTGATTTGAGTGCCGACGGCCAGGCCAGATTGCAGAAGCTGGCGAAGGCGTTATCGCAGCGACCACAACTGTCCGTGACCGTTCACGGCAATGCCGCCCAAGACGGTGACGTCCCCGTAATGCAGCGGCAACGGGTGCTGGAGCAGATTGCCGCGCAACGAAAAATTCCGCTTACGGCGTTGTCGTCAACCGCACTGCTGGACGACAAGGCCAATCGCCGCGCGTTGGAAGACCTCAATCACGCGCTGGAACTGCCGGATGAGGGCCAGCGAGAAGAGGCATTGAAAAAAGCTGATCCCCAGTTGCAAGGGGATGCGCTGATGCGGCAGGCATATCAGCACATGCTCACGGACGTGACGGCCAAGCAACAGGTTACTCGGCAGGATCTGCTGGATCTGGCGGACAGGCGCGCATTGGCGATTAAACAATACCTGGTGGAATCTGCGGGGCTGGATAGCGTCCATGTGCGGTTACAGAAAACCAGCAGCCAGGATCTGAAAGGCCGGGTATGTGAACTGGGTGTGGAGGCGGAGTAATGTTCCGTAGAGTGATTCAGTGCTCCCCACAAACTGGGTCAGATCGCAGTTTCCACAATATCAGCAATAATCGTGATCTGACCCTGATTGGATGATCAGGCCCGGCAATAACTGGGAACCCAGGTCCGGTCCATAAGTTCATCCGGTATCGTGCTGAAGTCGAAGGCTTTACCCTCTGCGATCATGCGATCGGTATCAAACAGCAGGCCGATCTCCGGGATATCGCGGTAAAACATACGAAACAACGGCGTCAGGATCCATTGCGATACTTTGATGCCAAGGGGGCCAAGGAAATTCCTGCGCTGACCGATATGCGCTAATTCATCCACCATGATTTCATGCAGCAGCGCGCGACAGCGATCCCGGGCTTCCGGTTCATCGGCCAGCACGTCGTCGAAGAGTCGATCCAGGTGTTGGTAAAACGTGATGCCCATGAGCTCGGTAACAAAAGCGGGCGGCGACATCACGGTTTCCGGCAGCTTGGGAAAAAACCGGTAGACCGCGCTGGCGGCCGGGCCCAGCGGAATCCACTCGACTTTATCCAGGTGGAAAGTCCTCAGCATTTCCTCAAACAGACGCTTGTGACAGAACTCCTCGGCGAGGTGTACGCGGCTGATTTTATCGGTAATCGTTTTTGACTCGGCAAGCGAGGGGACGGCGTCCCAGGCGCCGGAGATGCCCACCCATTCGTGACGGGCGAACTTGTAGATGCAGGTGAGCAACAGTGTTTTTCTGTCCAGCGTGGCCGGATCGTCTGTCAATTTAACGTAGTTTCGGTAAAACACATCTGGATCGGCCAGCGGCTTACGTGCGCGAACTGGATTGTCCTGATATTTTTTGAGTATGCGCATTTTGTTTTCGAGGTTCTTTTCCTCTTCGAACAGCATGCCGCTGTGCTTTTGAGAAAACTCCCAGTAGCTGACGAAATTTCGAGTGCGCTCTTCGGCGGTGCTTGGCGCGAAAATGGATAAATACTTTTGACTGTCGCTCATCGGATGCGAGTCCCCTTATTTTTCATGATGGGTTGAACCGGTTAAGTTGTTATTGCTTGCCGCGTAATGGAATGTAGCATTTGTACCGAAAAACGCATCGTCAAATAATACCATGTGTCCGTGTGCGGCAGGTCTAACATCCGGTGATTTCCGGGGCTGAGATAGTCAGCCGGATATTTCACATGATCGGGATCATATCGCAATTTTTGTGAATATTAGAAAAACCCGTGATTTTATCCCGATAGGCTGATTCGGTGTGCCAGGCAATAACCATCAGCACCAGGCCGCTGCAAAAAAAATTGTAAATGAATCAAAGTCCTGTCGCTGATCCAGCGGTGCTGAGATTGCGCAAAGTCGACAAAATGTCTGAACCCAATTGGGAAAAATTCTGTCATAAAGGGCGCGGGGTAAGGAAAGGCTTTCGTCATGGCGTGACGCATGGCCTGTGCCTTCCGGCTTATGACCATCGGGTGTCCGAAGCGGCGCTAACGCCGTTTGTGGCGCTATAAATAGAATGCCAGTCGAGGAGCGCTGCCATGCAATGGTTGACCCATTTGTATTTCCGGCTTGAACCCGTACTCATCGCCTCGGTACCGGGGCTTGTTTTGCTGTGCTGCGGGGCGGTGGTGAACATGGTACTCAGCCGGTTGGTGCTGCGTGCTTTGCATCGCAGTGATCTGCCCCTTTCGATTGATACCAAACTGCTTATCCAGCGCGGCACCGCATGGTTCCTGTGGCTGATGCTGATCTTGCTGGTGCTTCATGCCTGGGGCGTCAAGGTGGACGGTATCTGGACCATGCTTGCCAGTGCACTGGCTGTGATCGGTGTAGGCCTGTTGGCGGTGTGGACCATGGCCAGCAATATAACCGCCAGCCTGTTCATCTGGATATGGCGGCCCTATAACCTGGGACAGCATATCGAGATTCTGCCCGACGGCCTCAAGGGCCGCGCGGTGGACCGCAGTTTGATGTTTACAGAGATCGAGGAGGAAGACGGCTCCATTCTGATGGTGCCGAACAATTTGATTTTTCAGCGCATCATCCGGCGCGCTCCCGACGGCAGGAAATCGGTGGTGGACGATCTGGAATGCGCAAAGAGCCCGCGGGTGGATGAATGAACCCGCGATGTCCGCGGGCAGATTCAAACATAACGAGGCAGAGTTGGTTTTCCTCTCTGTATCACTGGGGCGCAATCAAATCACATGGTGGAAAATCCGGCCCTCACCGGTATGGGCAAACGGCGCCACCACCAGGGCGGTTGTTAATACCGATTCCACTGATCAGGGGCCAGAGAATCTGAGCCTGCACCCTGCAGGTCACTTTCTATATTCCATAAGGCCATGGCGGTAGTTAATTAGCGTGGATGGAGCGCTGGTAAATTTGGGAATCCGGGAGACGCTATTCATGATGCCTGGTCCAGTATGGATGGTGCTCCCGGGGTTCCGTGCCTGGCAAAGAGGCGTCAGCCACAAATTTTTATGGGAATAATCTGAAGTATAAACAAGGGCTCTCCGTCACCTGTCTTGTCACCCGGCTTTAACTTCTCTGCCGACGCTGAGGGGGCCGCTGCCGTACACCACTACATAGAGCAAGCCGCCCATCATGGAGATATTTTTCATGAAATGGATCATCTGATTCTGTGCCTGATCGGGTGATACCGCCCAGAAATCATGGAAGATCACCGCGGTCATGGCGGTAAACACCAGCATCGCCGCCGCGGCCCAGCGCGCCTTCCAGCCGGATACCAGCAGGATACCGCCGCCCAGCTCGACGGCAATCGCGGCAATCGCCGCCAACTCCGGCAGCGGCAGGCCCTTGCTGGCAATGTATGCCACCGTCCCGCTGAAGCCGGTGACCTTGCCGATACCGGCGACAATAAAGATGATGGCGATCAGGATTCGCCCGGTCAGCGGGCCGTAACGGTTCAAGGTGTTTTCCATGGTTATTCTCCTTATGTGATTGATGAGTGATAATCTGCCGCCTGCCGCGCCGGTCTCATGCCCGCCTGGCAATCCGCCCCATGCGCCCGCTGTTGTAGTCAGCCATGGCCTGCTGGATCTCTTTCTGCGTGTTCATGACAAAGGGGCCGTAGCCGATCACCGGTTCGTCAATGGGCTCGCCGTTCAGCAACAGCAAAGTGACGTCCTGCAACGCATCGACGGCCAACACACCGCCAGCGCGCTCCAGCACCGCCAGTTGCGCCTCGCCCACCCGCTTACCGTCGTCCAACGCCACCTGTCCGCGCAGCACGAACAGTCCGGTGGTGTGGTCGGTGGGTACCTCAAACTCGGTGTGTGTTCCTGCGGCCAAGCGCACGTCCCAGATATTCATCGGGGTAAACGTCCGTGCCGGTCCGGCGTGACCGTTGTAATTCCCTGCGATGACGCGCACCGTGCCGGCGCCGCCGTGGATGTCGACACGCGGGATCTGCATGGTGGTGATGGCCTGGTATCCGGGCGCCGCCATTTTGTCCTTGGCGGGCAGGTTCACCCATAACTGAATCACCTCAAAGCGGCCGCCGTTCTTCGCGAACTCGGGACCGTGGAATTCCTCATGAACAATGCCGCCGCCCGCCGTCATCCATTGCACGTCGCCGGGACCGATGATGCCGCCGCCTCCGGAAGAATCGCGGTGTTCCACTTCGCCGGAATAGACGATGGTAACGGTCTCGAAGCCGCGGTGCGGATGCTCGCCCACGCCGCGCCGCTGGTTGGTGGGCCGGAAGTCAGCCGGACCGGCATAGTCCAGGAGCAGAAACGGCGACAGCTCGCTGCTTCTGTCATTGTAGGTAAAGATGCTGCGCACCGGAAAGCCGTCGCCCACCCAGTGACCGGTGTCCTGACTTTGGATAAATGATAGTTTCTTCATGTTGTGGTCTCCTCGGGTCGTCCACTTCGGGACGTGAAAGCCATTACGCCGCCTTCAACAAGCGATGGACCTGGCACTGTGCCGCGGCGATCGCCCGTTCGCGCTGCTCCGTTATGTTTACCCCCTCGGCGCGGATGACATCGACATCGGTGATGCCCATGAAGCCCAGCGCCGCCTTCAGGTAAGACTCCTGATGGTCCATGACCTGGGTGGGTGATTCTTGGGAATAGATACCCCCGCGCGACGATACGATCACCACCTGTTTGCCGCCGGCCAGGCCCACCGGTCCAGTCTCTGTGTATTTGAAGGTGCGCCCCGCCACCATTACCCGGTCCAGCCACGCCTTGAGCTGCGACGGAACGGAGAAGTTGTACATCGGGGCCCCGATGACCACTGCGTCGGCCGCCAGGAATTCCGTCAACAGGGCTTCGCTAAACGCCAGTTCCTCACGCTGCCGGGCGTTGCACCGCGACGGTTCCACGGAAACCGCGCTCAAAATGTCGGCGGATAAATGAGCGGGCGCCCGTGCGGCGAGGTCGCGATAGATCACTTCCAGTTCCGGATTGGCCTGCCGCCACTGCTCGACCACGGCCCCGGTCAGTTGGCGGGATACGGAGTTGTCACTCAGTATGCTGGAATCGATTTGCAGTAATTTCATGGTCGTCCTCCTGTCTGTCGGGTTTCGCCTGCGGCGGATCTCTACCTGCTCTTTACAAGTGCCCTCGTGATGATTAATGTTATATCCGTATGTAATAGATGATTAGTGCCAGAAAATAGGAATAACTTTCATGCGTAAAGCAACAATAATCCCCGATTCCCGCGCCGTTGGCCGGCCAGCCCTGCAGGACCTCAACGACTTGTATCTCTTTGCTTTGGTTGTCAAACAAGGGAGTTTTACCGGCGCCGGCAAGGCGGCGGGCCTGACCACCTCGCGCATCAGCCGGCGCATCGCCGGGCTCGAGGAACGCCTGGGGGCACGCCTGCTGCACCGTACGACGCGCAAACTGGCGCTGACGGACATTGGTGAAATGTATTACCAGCACTGCCAGGCCATGGTGAGCGAGGCTGAGGCTGCGGCGGAGGTGGTGGAACAGATTCAGGCCAGTCCGCGCGGGCGGGTACGTGTCACCTGCCCGGTGCTGGCCGCCGAGTCGGTGCTGGGGTCGATCATCACAGACTTCATGCGCGCTTATCCCGAGGTGCGGATCTCGCTCACCGCGACGGACCGTTTCGTCGATCTCATCGATGAAGGCATTGACGTGGCGATACGCTTTCGTGCCGCACCCCTGGAAAATTCCAGCCTGGTCGCCAGAGCCCTGGGTGAAAGCCGCACCTACCTGGTGGCGAGTCCGGTGTTTCTCGACCTGCACGGCCGACCCACGCAGCCCGCCGATTTATCGCGCCTGGTGAGCCTCGGTAAGCGCCGCAATGACGCTGCTTATACCTGGCATTTGACCGGCGCGGACGGGCGCACAGACACCATACCTTTTCAGCCTGTGCTCGAGTCCGACGATTGGTTGGTGATAAAGCAGGCAGCACTGGCGGAACTGGGCGTGGCGGCGATACCGGATGAGTTGTGTCACCAGGAAATTGCGGCGGGTAAACTGGAAATCGTGCTGCCGTCATGGCGCCTGCCGAGCACCAACCTCCATATTATCTATACATCGAGACGCGGACTGATTCCGGCGGTGCGCGCCTTTATCGATTTCGCCGCGGAACGGCTGGCGGCGATTTGTCTGACTGAGGCGCAGCATACAAAATGATAGACATCACTGGAAACTGACTCGGCTGATCCGCGCCCGCGGCTATTGCGGCGCCTTTTCGATATCCGCCACCGTCATGTCTTTAAGCAAGCGCCGACAATCCGTATTCCTGCTCAAGAGAATTCTGGTGACAAAGAGTGCCAAGCGTTTGAGGTAGATCAGACCAAAGACAAACAATACCGTAGTAATGATCTCAAACCAGAGGATGGCGTTGTCACCCTGATCGATGAGCATGCCGTAAGTAAAGAAGTAGACGCACATGGCCAAGCCCATAACGGTGCCAGCGACGGTGACGATGCGGCCATATATTTTTTTGATTTTCTGCCGTGTGTTGGCGTCGTTTTCTTGTGTCATGTGCCGAGCAGCCTCTGATATGAGGGCTCTATTCTAGCAGGATCCCGGCATTGTGTGGCGCAATAACTGACGGGTATCAAGATCAGCGGGAGGGGATTCGACGGATCTGGCGCCATGGCGAAAAAGTCCTTCCCATGCAATGGACCACCTTTCACTCTGTGCACGGATGTGCAACGATGGCGCGACAATCCCAATTGGGCGTTCCCCGCCATCATCAGTGTTTCATTCGGACCGTAATAACCGCGATATCACCTTTTTCGATGGACAAAGCGATCTGCTATATTCAAAACGCCGGCTACCTGTTGTCGCAGAGTCAGCCGCGCGGTATATGCCCGGTGCAGCCGCAAGCTTCGCGTCCTGAAAACAGTAAATCGTTGGTATTTCATCGATACATCGCTGGCGCAGAATCCGGTTATATCAACGGCGTCACACGGTGGCGACAATGATGTGCGCCCGCACGCTTCAATCACCCCGGTCAATATTCCCTGTTTCCACTACGTCGGCCGCTATGTCAAGCCGGGCTTGCTGTGGGCCGGGATAATATTTGCGGTTGGTTCCCCTGGAAAAGCAGAGGTTGAGGTCCGAGACAGCCACCCATTGAGATGCCACAAAAAGTATTATGTGATATATCACAATAAAATTGAGATAGTAATTTCAATATATTAACGGTGGTTGACGAATTAGCGCGCCAGACATAAGGGAAAAGTGTCGATCCGCATCCCGGCGTCTGGCGTTCAAGTTGCTTGATACTTGATTAAAATTTTCTTATATATGCCACTGTCTCGCTTTTCCAATTAATTCCGGTGACTGAAAAAGTGAGCATCAGCAATGATTGAGTAAATGAGATGATTCTCAAGGGGGGCGATAATGATATTGTCAAATAAACGGTGTGACAGGCGTGCTCGATCGATTTACTTCATCTTTACTGGTCTTCCAGTTGTTTTGATGCTCGCGGGCTGCGGTTCGGGTAGCGGCGGAGGCGCTGGCAGTGCCTCAGCTGTCGGGATTACTCAACAGAACAGCCCTCAGGTCGCAGGTGCTTCATATCAGGCCGCCAATAGCGCGGAAAGCTCCGGCACTGCCGGGTCCTCAACATTCATATCCGTTGTAACCACGGATACTACGAAAAAGCCCAGTCTGGCGCAGTTTGCGCAGCGTCAGATTGTACGCCTTGATGGGCTTGATTATTTTTCAGGCGGAGCCGTCGCCTCATCAGTGGCAGCTTCCGAAACGGTACCTTGCGACACGCCTGTTTCCAGTGGTGCGGCGGGAAGCACCTCTATAAAAGTTAATGATGCGGACGGGAGCGGTACGCTGACCTCAGGTGATTCGTTCGACGCGACCTTTAACAACTGCTACATCGCCGCCGACGGACAGACAATCAATGGCGGTTTTTCCATGTCGGTGGTTAATATAATCGGTGATCCCCAAATCGCCAATACAGCATGGACCGTGAAGGCCAACTTCACATTAAGTTCCCTGAGCATCGCAGACTCAACCGGTACCGAAGCGGTCAACGGAGGATTCACCTTCTCGGCTAATACAAGCAATGGTATCGATGAGTCCGTCACCTTGAGCGGCGCATCACTTTCAGTTCAACAGTCGGGTGAGCCGACGATCAGTCTTGATAACTTCAGTCTCAGCGGGTCGGATAATAAGAATACAGCAGCATATACTTTTTATGGATCGGGCCGTGTTACGGATTCATCATTGAACGGGTATGTTGACTTCCAGATATCCGCGTCCACGCCTTTGCGGGGCATTGGCTCCCTGGATCCGGACTCCGGAACCATGACTATTACAGGTGCCGGCAATTCCAGTGTCAAGGTAACCGCGATTGATGCCACGACTGCACAGCTTCAAGTGGATGCCGATGGTGATGGTACTTTTGAATATACGACCACCAAGTCATGGACGGGGCTTGCCCCATAATCGTGCAACGGAGACGGCGCGCGGCGACAAATCGCTGAGTGCATGCGCCGAATCAGAAAACGTGGTCACATGGGGCTGATGACGGATAGACACGCCCGCGAGTCTTTCGTTTCCCCGGGCGAGACTCCCGATCGATATGTCCGTGCGAATTGTATGAGATGTCTGGTTGCATCACTAGCACGCGATGTGATTCGCCTGCTGGCCGCTGCATGATCCAATGACATTAACGGAGCCCGGGTATCGCCGCCATATTGGCGATTGTTGCGGTTCGTTGATAATAGGAATATTAAAAAACACTGTTACAGTGCCGGATGTCATGAAATTTGGCCATGAGAGTGGCGTGTACCGGAGTTGCTTAAAGGCTGACGGGCCGCATGCCGATACATTCCAAAGAATATCTGGAATAATCTCATGTCTGAAACCGTCTGTCTCAAAATCTCTGTTTCACACGATCCGCGCGGCGATCATCCGGGCGGCGCTGAGCATTTTACCGCCGCACGCCTGGAAGATATCCGAAAAATCAAGGCGACGTTTGACCCGGTCTATCCATTGACCATGGATGAATGGTGTGAAGCATTAAAGAATAACGAAAATCCTGACAAGGAACTTGCGTGGTGGCTGAGCTTTTCTGAAGTATACCGCGACTATACGGAAGATATGCCGCTTGATGTCTGTAAACAAGCGTTTATTGATCTGCTTGGCATTACCATTAATGCAACTACGCCCGGCTCAATAGACGATTGATGTAAGGCGGGGTGTGGGTGAGATAAGCGGATACAAAGGGTTCGATTAGTGTTGCGCTCAGTTCTTTACCACCACATCACTTTCCTGTGTGCTGCTGCCTGTCGCGGTCATTGCCGTGACGCGGTTGTGAATCAGCGTCCCGAATGGTACCTGCGCGGGATCGAGCGTATTCACCACAAGTTTAAATGACTCATCATGCTTATCGCCCGGCGCAAGGTCGAACGTCCATGTCAATATATCACCGGAACCGCATCCGCTGGCGCACGTCCCGCTGTTGCTTATAGAATTAACCGAGACATGGCCATTGATGTCCGGCAGCATATCCTGCAATGACACGCTCGTCAGAGGGTTGGGTCCAACGTTTTTCACCTCTAGCGTATACGTGACAGAACCCATAAGGGGTACCGAATCGGTGTCCGCCGTCATGCTCAGCATCAACGGCCAAGCCGCCTGGACCTGCGTCGTTGCCGCCGCCTGCGTCAAGACAGTCTTATCATCCAGCATCTGCGTCCGTGATAGCAGCGGGGTGCCGTTCACCAGAGTGCCGTCGACTGCCGCCGTATAGGTACGGCGCAGGCTTCCGCCCGCTGCCACGGAACCGAGGTTCCACAGCACTTTACCGTCAACCAGGGCGCCGCTGTCGCTTGCCGACACGAAGGTCATCCCCGCGGGCAGCGTGGCGGTCAGTACGCCGGCCGCGCTTTGCGGCAGGGCCAGGGCCGCGGTGTTGCCCACTGTGATCGTGCTGACCACTTGATCGCCGGGATTGGCCGGGTCGTGGTTTGTCGACATGCCCATGCTCAGGCCCGCTGCGTTCCTCACCAGCACGTCGGCAGATTGCGTGACGCTTCCGCCCGCATACGTCACCGTGGCGACGTTGTGTATCAGCGTCCCGTCGGGTACAAGCGTGGTGTCGGTAGTGTCCACCTTGACGTTAAACGAGACGGTCGTCGTCTGACCCGCCGCCAGGTCAAAGGCCGGCCAGGTGATAACGTCCCCGGCGGGGCAGGCAGACTGCGGACAGGTGCCTTTCGCAGTGATAAAACCCGTGGATTCATAACCGCTGATATCGGGCACCGTGTCCTGTAAAGACACGTTCGTCAGTGTCGTTGAACCCACATTGCTCACCTGCAATTGATAGGTGACGAAACCATTCAGTGCCACGGGGCTGGGGTTCGCAGTCATGGACAGTGCAACAGGCATCACCGTAACAGGAATGGTCACCACTGCGGATTGCTGAGGTGTGCCGGCGTCCGTTACTGTCACCTCGAGGCTGTCCGCGCCGGAGAACCCCGGCTTCGGTGTATACGTCACCAGGCCGGCGGCGGTTACCGTCACCGTGCCGTTCCCCGGCAGGGTGGTCACTGCAAAGGTATGGCCTTGTCCGGTATCCGGATCATTGACGGTGATCTGTGAAGTCCCCGCGATATTACTGGCGGTGGTAATCCCAGACGCTGACGCCGTGGGCGCCCGGTTCACGATGGTGACATTGACTGTTACAGCAATTGACTCGGGCGGTGAGCCGTTATCCATCACGATCACATGGAAGCTGTCGCTGCCCGTGAAACCGGTACGCGGTATGTATGTGACCAGGCCCGTACCATCTACGGACGCCTGTCCGCGTTTCGCGGGGATGTTTATGGTAAAGGTATGGGTCTGCCCCGCATCCGGGTCGTTGACGGCGATTTGGACGGTCTTTGTCGTGTTGATGGTGGTGGAAATCAGCGGGACGGTCAATGTGGGTGGTTGATTTATCACTGTCACGTTAATTGTGACGGACGCGGACTCAGGTGGGGTGTCGCTGTTGCTGACACTCACGATGAGCGTGTCTTTACCGGTGAATCCGGCGTCCGGTGTGTAGGTCACCAAACCCGTGGAATCCACCATGGCTGATCCGTGGGTTGGAGCGGTACTGATGATGAAGTCATCGCTTTGCCCGGTGTTTGGATCTACAACGGATACCTGAGACGTCCCTGATGTTCCGGAGGGTATTTTGATCGAGGACGCATTTACCGTCAGCGGGCCCCCGCCTCCGGACCCGGCCGGCGACGTTTTACCTCCCTGGTCGAATATGCTATTGCAGCCCGTCAGGAACAGGATAAATAATCCAGCCCACAAGGTGCGCGAATGCTTACGGAAAACACGCATCGTCTGACCAATTGCTTTTCAAGTTAAATTAACCCGCCGCTAGGCGCCTGTCGGATGTAGGACTGATCTACTGCGCCGATGGAAGAGCGTCCCAGTATTCCAATCCTTTTCGTCAAATAGCGACGGCTCCACCCTCGCTTTGCGCTTCCCTCAAACGATCGAAACACGGGTCTCGTTCTCCCGCCTTGCTCGCTACGATCGCCTAAGACCGACAGGCGCCTGGTTGACCCGCTTTGATGATGGATTTCCGGCAGATGCCGGAACGGCCCTTTTGATGCCAAAAGACCGGTGTGGCGTGATGACCGATGGAAGAAACAGATCACAGGCAAGCTGCCAGTGGGAAAAGCGGCGGTAAACATAACCCACATACCGTATAGCTGAGCAGAGCAGACGGACCGGTCATCCTCTACCCCGATTTTTATGGTTTTCGTAAACATGTGTGCTGCCCGCGAACACGCCGAACAGAGCGCGATTAGCGTAATGCCACAATAGCACCGCTTCCGTCGTATGCACAATTAAGGGGACATGAAGGTGTATCCAAAGCTGCCGCATTCAAATGCCGGAAATGTAATGTAACTTATTAATATAATTATGTATTATTCCCCTCGCGCGTGTCCGCCTGAAAATGAGTTACATGTGGACTGAATCCAATAGTGGGATGCCATGTCCGGGGTAATCAAGGGACGAAATTTATAACGGTGGCGGGGTGTCGATTCGGGCGGTAATCAATGCCCGGAATGCTTGCCATTCTCCGCATGCAGGCTCCAGTAGGCGCAACCGTGCTCAGTCCATCTGCCGCCATTGGCGTGGTGAGTGGGCTCGTTGTCGGTAATCCGTTTTTCGCGGATATATCGGATAGCGGTTGGTGTTTATGACTTATTGCCGCCCGCCTGTTCCTGTTCATCCGGTATTGCCGCTATTGGAGGGCGCGCTTGTGGTGACCAACTGCGCACATGCAGATCACGTTGCGGGAAGGGGATCTCGATGCCATATTTGCCAAGCGCTGTTTCAATCGCCCACAAATAATCCGCCTGCACCGCGCCGGGTCGCTTGACGGCATCCGATGTCAGCCATACGATCAGCTGGAAATCCAGGCTGCTGTCACCGAAGCCGGTTAACCATACCTGGGGTTTGCGGTTCTCGTCATTGTCGAGTGTATGCGATACGGTGTCCGCCGCCTCCAGCACCGCCTTGCGAACCAATTCCTTATCCGTGCCGTATGCCACCCCGAATGGCACATGGATGCGCCGATAGACATCACGCATGGTCCAGTTCATGACGTGCCCGTTCACGAATACCGAATTCGGCACGACGATATCGATGTTATCGTTGGTGGTGATGACCGTGCTGCGGATGTTGATTTCCCTGACCTCGCCACTGATGCCGGATTCGATCTCGATGTAATCGCCGACCTTTAATGATTTTTCAAACAGCAGCATCAGGCCGGCGATAAAATTGCTTACCAAGGTCTGCATGCCAAAACCGACGCCCACGCCCAGTGCGCTGGCGAACAGTGCGAACTTGCTCAAGTCAATGCCGATTGTGGACAGGCCGATCAGGAGGCCGATGGTCATCACGACGTAGTGCAAGAGTCGATTGAGTGTATAAACCGATGCGCGGTTCATGTTGGGGCGCATGGTCGACACGCGGTCGATTGCGCGGCGTGCAAGCTTCGATATCCACCAGGCGATGGCGAGAATGACGCTGATATGGATCAGATTGAGGATCGTCAACTGAATATCGCCGACGGAGAACAGCGGCTTGTTCAGCCAATACCAGATGACGTGCGTGTATGAATCCATCATTGTGCGGGATAGGTCTTTAATGACGCCGGAATTGCCGGCATGACTTGAAGCATCCTCCGTAATCATCCCGGGACCCCACATCCACTGCCATAATCGCATTAGTACGACGCTCCTGATTGAACTGTAAGGGCTTTATAGTCGTGCTCCGTGTAAGGCACGTCTATCAAAGCCACCGCCATCTGCGGAAGACTGTCAGCAGAACCGTCACGATCCCGGCCATCACCGCCAGCAGGATGAAATATCCGGACCGGGAATGCAGTTCCGGCATATTTTCAAAGTTCATGCCATAGATTCCCGCCAGGAAGCTGAGCGGCACAAAGATGGCAGTCACAATTGTCAGGACTTTAATTATATTGTTCAGTCGGTGAGAGGCCAGTGATATATATCCGTCGATCAGATCGGAAGCGAGCTCATAATAGAGGGTCGCCAGGCTGTTGGCGCGATCCTGGTTCTCATAGACATCATTGATTTCATGCCGGCGTTCCGTGCTGATGCCCGGCGTCGGCTGTACAGCCAGCTTTGAAAATATCTGCACCTGGTATAAAAACACCCTGCGGAATTTACGCAGCTGGGTCTTGTAGCCGATTAATTCTGCAAGCATCTCATCGCGCGGTTCGATTACCATCTCCTGTTCGAGCTCTTCTATGCGTGGTTCCAGGCTCAGCATTTTCTTCAGATAACGATCGATGATGATTCTGCATAATCTCAGCGCCAGCGCATCGGGGCCGCGGGCAAACAGCGACTGAGCTTCGTTTACTTCATGCCACAGTTTCTCGATGCTTGGCGAGTTATCCGAATGGCGGGTGACTAGAAAGCGATCGCCCACGAACACGGCGATCTGGATGGTTTCGAAGGTGAAGTCCGGGGTTTCCCTGCCCAGACCCTTTAGCAAAATAAAGGTGTGATCATCGAATACTTCCAGCTTGGGCGGATGACGTTCACGCTGGGCATCCTGGATCGCCATGGGGTGCAGGCGGAATCTGTCCATCAGGACACGCCTTTCCTGTTCCGGCGCCTCGCCCCGGAAATCGGCCCATAACAGCAGGTCGTGCTGACGCTGCCATTCGTCCAGCAACTCCATTGCGCCACATTTGAATTCCCGTGTCGCGGGATTGTACAGCATCACGCGAATAATCCGTCCTCCCGGCATACCCATCATTTGATGGAAGATTAACCCAAAATCAGTTGTTTTTGGCTTATTTATCCATGGCTGCATAGATCGTCATGGCCTATGGGAGGTTGGAATTCCCCTATGTTACGCGGGTTCAATTGATGAAAATCGGCAGCGGCGAGTCGGGGGCATCGATCATCGTTTGCGAAATGCGCCAGGCACAACGGGATCGATGGCAAAACGGACGGTAATACGGAGTCCCGGCGCCAGGAGAATTGCCGTCAGGGATATTGTCACATATCAATGGTGCGAGATATTTGTCCTGCGCCAGGCGGGGAGGCTTCAGACCGTTCTTGGGGATCGAGCTGCCGCACCTGTTTGGCAGCTCAATGCCTGATGGTAAATTCTCCGCGCATTCCGGACATGTGGTGGGCGTCGATATTGCAGAAATAAACGTAATGCCCCGGCTTCAATGTCACCGAGATCACACGCCCGCTGCCGGGCTTGAGGTCCTCGGCCGCGACGATCTTCAAAAAGTGCAGCGAATCCTCATCAATTTTTCCATCGTCACCGACCGGGAGCTTGTCCGGGGCCAGGTCCGTCTGTACAAGAAAGAACTCGTGGACAAGATCCGTTGCGTTATTCTTGATAATGAAGGTTACCTCACCGGGCCGTATCTTATCAGGCGTGAGTTTTGTCCCATAGGTGGTCAGGGTGACCGTAACGGTCTGGTGGTCACCAGGGACGCATCCTGTCAGGCCAAGCACGGCCAGATATATGGTCAGGATTGTGCGGGGCAATGGGATTAACATGTATATCAGCGCATGAATACTACTGGATTCAGCCCGGATTAACTGATTGAAGCAGGATATAAGCTTCATCCAAGGGCTCAACGTTGTGTAGCAGCGGGCGATTTAAGGGTCGGAATCGATACCCTGGGTAACTCAGAATCCAGCAAATCCCAGTATATCCACAAACTGATATGTTTAAACAGCCTAATGCCGTATTTTAATCGGCTTATCCGCCATCTGGCGCATGACGACAAATAGCCAACAGGCTCATGGCCTTGGCACTGGATGACGCGGCGATTCATGATAAAATCAAAACGTTACCGTTTCCCCCTGATATTAATGAGTGATTATGGAGCCCCGCACACTTCTCCCCAAGGTCTTGGATCACTTGCTGGATACCGTCTGTGTGGTAGACGAAGAGGGCCGCTATGTCTTTGTGAATGCCGCCTGCGAGCGCCTGCTTGGATACAAGCAGGACGAGTTGATCGGCAGGAACATGATCGATCTGGTGTTTCCCGCAGACCGGAAGCGGACCCTGGAGGCGGCCGCGGAGATTATGAGCGGCCAACCCAAGATGCATTTCGAGAACCGTTATGTGCGCAAAGACGGAGAGCTTGTGCACATCATGTGGTCGGCGCGCTGGTTGGAAGACGAGCGTATCCGACTGGCCGTGGCGCGGGACGCCACGGCGTTCAGGCGTACGGCACGCCTGCAGAGCGCCCTCTACCAGATTTCGGAAGCCGCACACGCCGCTGATGGCCTGTTAGGCCTGTATCGGCATATTCATAAGATCGTCGGCGAGCTGCTGCCGGCGGAGAATTTCTCCGTCGCGCTGTACGATTCGGCAAGCGATACGCTGTCCTATCCCTATATTGTCGATGAACGGGTTCAGGCGCTCGATGCGCATCCCTTGCGCGCCGGAACTCCCATCGCCGAGGTCCTGCGCACGGGCGAGGCCTTGCTGTTGACTCGCGAGGGTTCTGGCGATGAGGCGGATACGACATCGGCGGCGGGCGGCGGCTGGCTGGGCGTACCGTTGGTCTCACAGACCGGTGTCATGGGCGCGTTGGTGGTGCAGGCCTACACCGGGAGCGTACGTTACACCCAGGATGACAAGGACCTACTGCAGTTTGTTTCCATCCAGGTGGCCGCCGCCATCGAACGCAAACAGACGGAAACCCGCTTGCACCACATGGCCCGCCACGATCCCCTGACGGATCTGCCCAACCGGACACTTTTCCACGACCGGTTCGACATGGCGCTTAAGCGGGCGCGCCGCTACAAGGAGCGTCTTGCCCTGCTGTACCTGGACCTGGATGGGTTCAAGGAGGTCAACGATACCTTTGGGCATGAGTTTGGCGATCGGCTGCTGTGCGATGTGGCGCGGCGCCTGGGGCAGTGCGTGCGGGAGTCGGATACGATCGGACGCGTGGGCGGGGACGAGTTTTCAGTGCTGTTGGCAAAAATCCACGAGCCGCGCTGCGCCGACATCATGATTGAAAAAATTCGTACTGCAATAGAAGCGCCCTTCGAGTTGGACGGTCATACACTGGCGGTCTCGGTCAGTGTTGGGGCGGCCATCTATCCGGAGCATGGCGGCGACCAAGAGAAGCTGTTTCGTCATGCCGATGCCAGTATGTATGCAGCGAAACGACGGGAAAGCTAGGGCCGGGGACAAAAGAGAATCATTCGCATTTTCAGCAGGCACTGCTTCGATTTCCATTATACTTTCACGCGCATTGCCGCAACACGTCTCACCTCTTTCTCTGTGACCCTTTGTTTGTCATCCCCGTTTGCCGGGGTATCACAACTTCCAAGTTCAAATTCAATCTGGTATAGGCGCTTGCATTCCGCGCCATAGCGGGCGTGGGACGTTGACCGCGCACGGTCTCTATATACCGGCTCTGTTCGCATGTCACCGACTCATGCGGCGTTATGGCATGCACTTGCTGAGTGCTTATGCGGGTCGAAAAATTGCCGAGATTGATAGGTCGTGCGTGACTCGGCATATGCAGTGACGGTCATCAATAGTTGACTGCCTCAGTCAGCAATAACCATACATTAATTGTTGACATTATCGCCGACAGGTTAAATAATGTGCGCAGAATATATGTATTTTTGCGTAATACTTCACGAGGAGATCATCATGGACAAAAGCCTTTATGACCGTATCGGCGGGGAAGCCGCCGTCAACGCCGCGGTGGATGTATTTTATCGTAAAGTACTGGCCGACGACCGCATCTGTAATTATTTCGAAGATGTCGACATGGACAGGCAGGCCGCGAAGCAGAAGGCGTTTCTCACCTTCGCCCTGGGCGGACCCAACCAGTACAGCGGCAGGGATATGCGTGCCGGTCACGCCCGTCTGGTGCAGCAAGGTCTGAATGACAATCACTTCGATGCGGTGATGGAGAACCTGGCAGCCACATTACAGGAGCTCAATGTCCCGGCGGAACTCATCGCCGAGGCCGCGGCCATCGCCGAGAGCACCCGCAAGGATGTCTTGAACCGCTAGCGGGGATTGGTATAGGGGACTGCCGTGGCGACCATCACCTTCAATGGTAAGTGTTACGCCTTGCGCGACGAGGAGTCGGTGCTGGACGGATTATCGCGCCACGGTGTTCATGTCCCTTCCTCCTGTCATAGCGGTGTCTGCCAGAGCTGCCTGATGCGATCCGTCGACGGTACGCCACCTGCGGCGTCGCAGAAGGGATTGCGGGAGTCCTTGAAAGAGCGCGATCACTTTCTTGCCTGCCAGTGCCATCCGGCAACCGACATGGAGATCGCGCTGCCCGGGGACGATGATCTTCCCCGGGTGGCTGTGAAAGTGATCGCCAAGCAGCCCCTGAGTGCGCGCGTTATGCTGCTGCGCCTGCAGTACCCGGACAGCTTCGCGTTCCGGGAGGGGCAGTTCATCAACCTGTTTCATGATGGGGCGGTACGAAGCTATTCCATCGCCAACATCCCCAATGCGGACCGGATGCTGGACCTTCATGTCTACCGTGTCGACGATGGGAGGGTGAGCGCCTGGATACATGAAGGGCTGGCGGTGGGTGATTGCCTGACAATACAAGGCCCTTTTGGTGATTGCGTGTATCACCCCGAGCACTCTGATCAGCCGTTGTTGTTGATCGGTACGGGATGCGGTCTTGCACCCCTGCGGGGTATCGTGCATCGTGCCTTGAAGCAGGGGCACACGGCGCCCATTTACCTGTTTCACGGCAGCCGCACGCGCGACGGCGTCTATCTGGAAAAGGAAATGCGGGAGCTCAAAGACCACTATTCGAAATTTCACTATACGCCCTGTCTGTCCGGTGAAAAATCGGCCGCGGGTTTTACTTCAGGCCGCGCTGCGGATATCGCCTTGGCCCAACACCCCACGCTCAAGGGCTGGCGTATTTATCTTTGCGGCAATACCAACATGGTGAAGGCTACCAGAAAGAAGGCCTATCTGGCCGGCGCGTCCCTCGCCGATATTCATGCTGACCCGTTTGAATTCAGCCACAACGCATCCGCCTCAGCGAATGTGTAAGCAGGGCTGGGCGCCTGTCGGACGTAGGACTGATCTACTGCGCCGATGGGAGAGCGGCCTATTATTGCGATCCTCTTCGTCAAATAGCTATGGCTCCACCCTTTGCTTCGCTCTTCCCTCAAACGATCGAAACACTGCCCTCGCTTTCCCACCTTGCTCGCTACGATCGCCTAAGTCCGCCATGCGACTAGGCGCATGGCGCCGGGTCATGGAGTCAGCGGGGGGCGGAAAATAGAAAATTGATTTCGCACCGGTCTGAATCTATGCCGCGAATATCATGTATGGCCTGACACGGCATCTCCATGCGCTTCGCCACGAACATAACCCAGTTCGGTAACAACCTGGCGACCAAAGAGTTCAAGTCCCGTCAGGCGGAATAGAACAGGCGCAAATCCGTCGCGGCGCCGAAACTCTAATATGATTATCTATGATTATCCGACCCCTTTGGGCCGCATCTTATAGCAGCGGCTACGCGGTACAGCAGCGCATAAATGCCCGTGCCGCATTGGATAGAGTGCGCCGCGTATGATGAACAATCCCCAGGTTGCGCTGCACTGAGATGTTTTTCCCCTGAGGCAGTCGCAGTGCTTCTTCCAGCATGGTGTCCGGCAGCAGGCTCCAGCCCAACCCCGCCGACACCAGCATCTTGATGGTCTCAAGATAATGAGTCTCCATGCGGGTCTCCAACTGATCGATACCGAGGGCGGCATCAATCAGTGCCCGGGTATAGGTGCCGCGGTCAGGCAGAATGGCGGGATACTTGGCCAGTTCCTTGGCGGTAATCCTGCGTTCCCTGCGCAGGGGATGTTCAGGGCTGGCGGCGAGCACCATGCGGTCAGCCCACACCTCCCGCAGGGTGAGGGGTGTACTGCCCTGGGGCGGCAGGGTCACTAGGGCCAGTTCCAGGTCGCCCCGTTCCACGGCGCGGCAGGCGAGTTCCGAATCCATGAAAGACAGGTCCAGGCGCACCTCGGGGTAGCGGCGGGTGAATGCGCGCAGCACCGGCGGCAGACGGTGCAGGCTGATGTGGTGGCTGGTGGCCATCAGCAGCGGTCCGCGCACCGCGCCGGTCAGGTTGTGGATGCTGCGGCGGGCGTCCTCCACGTCCTGAAGGATGCGCCGGGCGTGGACCTGCAGCTCGCGGCCGGCTTCGGTCAGGGTTACCCGGTGGCCGAGGCGGTCGAACAGGCGGCTGTCGAGGCGGCCTTCAAGGGCGGCGATGCGTTTGCTCACGGCCGGCTGCGTCAGGTACAGGGCATCCGCCGCCTGGGAGAAGGAGCGGTGCTCGGCGACGCTGAGAAAGGCTTGCAGGTCATCGATATTCATGCGCTTATAATATTCCAAATAGGAATATAAATCATAAAAATAATGAATTTGAGTTATTTTACGCGCATGGCTAGGATAGTGTCATCCTGGTGGTTGAGTGAGGAGAACAGCGGTGAGCGCCAAGACCTTGTACGACAAATTGTGGGATGCCCACGTGGTGCGCGAGCACGGGGACGGCAGTTGCCTCATTTATATAGACAGGCATTTGATCCACGAGGTGACCTCGCCCCAGGCCTTCGAGGGCCTGCGCCAGGCCGGGCGCAGCCCATGGCGGTGCGCGGCCAATCTGGCCACGCCGGACCACAACGTGCCCACCGCCGACCGCCGCCGTGGTGTCGCCGGCATCACCGATCCGGTGGCTAAGCTGCAGGTGGAGACCCTGGACGGCAACTGCGACGCCTTCGGCATCACCGAATTCAAGATCAATGACCCGCGCCAGGGCATTGTGCACGTGGTCGGGCCGGAGCAGGGCGCCACCCTGCCGGGCATGACCGTGGTGTGCGGCGATTCCCATACCTCGACCCACGGCGCACTGGGCGCGCTGGCTCACGGCATCGGCACCTCCGAGGTGGAGCATGTGCTGGCGACCCAGTGCGTGGTACAGAAAAAGTCCGCGAACATGCTGGTCCGGGTCAACGGCAGGGTAGGCGCGGGGGTGACGGCCAAGGACATCGTGCTGGCCATCATCGGCAGGATCGGCACCGCCGGCGGCAGCGGTCATGCCATCGAGTTCGCTGGCGAGGCGGTCATGCATCTGTCCGTCGAAGGGCGCATGACGGTGTGC
>CAYXAX010000004.1:41048-41796 GCA_964463055.1 uncultured Gammaproteobacteria bacterium
CAACATGGCCATCGAGGCCGGCGCCCGTGCCGGCATGGTGGCGGTGGATGACAAGACCATCGACTATGTCAAAGGCCGCCCTTATGCGCCGGGACCCGAACATTGGGACGCGGCTGTGGCCGCCTGGCGACAACTGCACAGCGACGCCGACGCCCGCTTCGACCGTATGGTGGAGTTGGCTGCCGCGGACATCAAGCCGCAGGTCACCTGGGGCACTTCGCCTGAGATGGTCGCGCCGGTGGACGCCCGTGTGCCCGACCCGGCCGCCGAGGCTGATCCTGTGCGGCGCGCCGGCATGGAAAAGGCGCTGGCCTATATGGGCCTGAAGGCCCATACACCCATCACCGACATCCGGCTCGATCGTATCTTTATCGGTTCATGCACCAACGCGCGCATTGAAGACCTGCGCGCCGCCGCGGCTGTGGCCAAGGGCCGCAGGGTGGCTGATTCGATCAAGCAGGCCCTGGTGGTGCCTGGCTCCGGTCTGGTGAAGCGTCAGGCGGAGACGGAGGGTTTGGACAGGATATTTGTGGAGGCGGGATTCGAGTGGCGCGAACCTGGCTGTTCCATGTGCCTGGCCATGAACGCCGACCGGCTGGAAGCGGGCGAACACTGCGCGTCCACCTCGAACCGCAACTTCGAAGGCCGCCAGGGGCAGGGTGGGCGCACGCATCTGGTGAGTCCGGCCATGGCTGCGGCGGCGGCGATCGCGGGGCATTTTGTCGATGTTCGCGAGCTGGCATAAACA
>CAYXAX010000005.1:0-36583 GCA_964463055.1 uncultured Gammaproteobacteria bacterium
CCACATCAATGCTGATCGATCATGACATCCTGATAGATGCCGGGAGCGGCGTCGGAGATTTGAGTCTGGATGAAATGGCCGGCATCAGGCATATCTTTCTCACCCATTCGCACCTGGATCACATCGCGTTTATTCCGCTGTTGCTGGACAGCATTTTCGACCAGATTGAAGAGCCCATCGTGGTGCACGGGCTGCCCGAGACGATTGATGCCCTGCGTAAACACATCTTCAATTGGGTGATTTGGCCCGATTTCGCCAAACTCCCCGATGAAGACCGCCCCGTGGTGCGTTTTGAAGAAATGCATCCGGGACATCCCTTCGCCTCCGGCGAACGCAGCCTGGAGATGATCAGGGTGAATCATGCCGTGCCGGCCGTTGGCTACCGGATCGCATGTCCCGGGGGGGTGATCGCGTTCAGCGGGGATACCACCAGCAATGATGAGTTTTGGCGGGTGCTCAACGACTCACCCCGTTTGGATGTCCTCATCGTAGAGGCGGCGTTTTCCAACCGGGATGAACAGATCAGTCGACTGTCCCGGCACTTCTGTCCAAGCCTGCTGGCCGCGGACATGATCAACCTGAAGCATTCTCCCGAGGTCTATATCACCCATAACAAGCCAGGGGAGGAGGCCGTCATCATAGAAGAATGTCGGGCGGCCATGCCCGAGCGTAACGTCAAACCCCTGCTTCCCCGCCAGGTATTCGAGTTATAATCCCCCCCTTTCGATGCTGCTGGCCCGTGAGGCCGGTTGCATTTCGTGTTGGCTATGTACGATAACATTTGCTGTCACACCCTCACGCAACGGGTAAACCATGTTTGATTCACTAAGCGAACGACTGAGAAAGACGGTCCGCAACCTTACCGGACGCGGGCGCCTGTCCGAAGACAATATTAAAGATGCCCTGCGGGAAGTGCGCATGGCGCTGCTCGAGGCGGATGTGGCGCTGCCGGTGGTGCGTGAATTCATTGAGCGCGTCCGCGTCCGTGCCGTGGGGCAGGAGGTTCTGCAGAGCCTGACGCCGGGGCAGGCGCTGATCAAGGTGGTCCGTGATGAATTGGTGGCTGTCATGGGGCAGGCAAACGAGACCTTGAATCTCAATGTGCCGCCTCCCGCGGTCATCCTCATGGCCGGCCTGCAGGGCTCAGGTAAGACCACGACCGTTGCCAAGCTGGCGCGCCGCCTGAAAGAGCAGGACAAGAAGACGGTGATGGTCACCAGCTGTGACGTCTATCGACCGGCGGCCATTGATCAGTTGAAGACCCTGGCCGATGAAGTGGGCGTGAAGTTCTATCCCAGCGACCCGTCCCAGGACCCGGTGGCCATCGCCCGGGCTGCAATGGAGCAGGCCCGCCGCCAGATCACCGATGTATTGATCATCGATACCGCCGGGCGTCTGCACATCGACGAACAGATGATGGATGAAATCCGCCGGCTCCACGCCGCCGTCACACCGGTGGAGACCCTGTTTGTGGTGGACAGCATGACCGGACAGGATGCCGTAAACACGGCCAAGGCGTTCAATGAGACCCTGCCGTTGACCGGGGTCGTCCTAACCAAGACCGACGGTGACGCCCGCGGCGGTGCGGCGCTGTCCATCCGTTACATCACCGACAAGCCCATCAAATTTCTCGGCGTGGGGGAGAAGAGTACGGCGCTGGAGGCGTTTCACCCTGATCGGCTCGCTTCGCGCATCCTCGGCATGGGCGATATTCTCAGCCTGGTGGAGCAGGCGGAGCAGACCATTGACCGCCAGAAGGCGGAAAAGCTGGCCGAGAAATTTAAAAAAGGCAGGGGGTTTGATCTGGAGGACTTCCGCGACCAGCTGCAGCAGATGCGCAAGATGGGAGGGCTGGCCAGCCTGATGGAGAAAATTCCCGGCCTGTCCGGTCTGCCCCAGGCGGCCAAAGGTCAGCTGGATGACCGTGAGATGGTGCGTCTGGAGGCGGTGATCAGTTCAATGACCCCCCAGGAACGGCGCCGGCCGGAGATCATCAAGGGCTCGCGCAAGCGGCGCATCGCCAATGGCTCAGGGACCCAGGTACAGGACGTCAACCGCCTGCTCAAGCAGTTCACCCAGGCACAGAAGATGATGAAAAGGATGACGAAAGGAGGCATGGCCAAGATGCTGCGGGGGATGAAGGGAGGATTTCCACCTGGGGGGCCGTTTTAGCGCAACCCAGGGCCTCGGCCGGTGATCCGATGTGTGAGTAAATCAATTTGCAATCAAATGGTTGTCGTCATTGATGGGATGTGTGCGTATTTCGGTGCGCTGTCCCCGGGTGAGAAGGGTCGTTCGCCACGGGCGTAGAACCAGTGTCAGACGGCAATAACACGTGGATTTTCATTTCTTCCCTAACTTAGCGTAAAATATCACCCTTTTGACGATCCGGGGTTGGTCGACGGTAGCGCGCTTCGCCTTTTCACGCGGGGGAAGCGGCGGCATGGATCGCGGTCGGCGGCGGATTTATTGATTCTGAAAAGTATTTAGCATCGAGGTTCATAATTTATGGTGACTATTCGCTTGTCGCGCACGGGCGCAAAAAAACGGCCCTTTTATCACATCGTGGTGACCGACAGCCGCAACGCCCGTGATGGCCGGTTTATCGAACGGCTGGGATACTACAACCCCGTACCCGGTGGCGGCGTACAGGCTCCGTTGCAGATCGACGGTGCCCGCTTCGAGTACTGGCTGTCCCAAGGCGCACAGGCATCCGAGCGCGTGACCACGCTATATAAGAAACACCGCAAAGAAAGCGCCGCGGCCTGATGCGTGAGTGAATGCCGGTTGTTTTCATCCGCCTGGACTGCATCGAGGCGAGGCGGCTAAGACCTTGGTGACGAGGTAAGTCCTTTCCCGCATCAGCCGATGACAGCCGAGCGCACTGCAGCGGATGACCGCTTGGTCATCGTGGGTAAAATTACCGGGGTATTTGGTGTGCAGGGCTGGGTGAAGGTATGGTCGTATACCCAACCCCCGGAGAATATTTTGGATTTTCAGCCGTGGCGAGTGAGGCTTCACGGCGAGTGGAGTGAGGTCCCGGTCGATGCCGGGCGCACCCACGGCAGGGGCATCGTGGTGCGGTTTGAAGGGCACGATGACCGTGACAGCGCCCGGGCGCTGGTGGGCGCCGATATCGGGGTGTTGCGTGACCAACTGCCGCCCGCGGCACCCGGCGAATATTACTGGACGGACCTGGTCGGTTTGGAAGTGGTAAACCGCGACGGTGTGTCACTGGGTACAGTGGATCATCTGTTTTCGACGGGTGCCAATGATGTCCTCGTGGTGAAAGGCGAGCGGGAACGGTTGATCCCATATATAAAAGACCAGGTGGTTGTGGATATTGATATTGCGCGCGGTGTCTTGACGGTCGATTGGGACGCGGCGTTTTGATGTCCGCCGCGGGTCCCGTCCTGAAAGGGATGATGCGGATGTAACACGGGGTACTACGCCCATGCGCTTTGATGTCGTAACCTTGTTCCCGGACATGTTCCATGCGGTGACTCAACACGGGATCACCGGGCGGGCCATCAAGCGCGGACTGGTGGACGTGGGGTTCTGGAACCCGCGCGACTATACCCGGGATGTGCACCGCACAGTGGATGACCGGCCCTTCGGTGGCGGTCCGGGAATGGTGATGCGTGTTCAGCCCCTGCGCGATGCGATCCATGCGGCGCGCGACGCCGGACAGGGTGCGGGACGGGTGGTCTATCTGTCGCCCCAGGGGCGGCGCCTGGACCAGGCGGCGTTGGGCCGCATGGCGCAATGGACACACCTGGTGTTGGTCGCCGGCCGTTATGAGGGCATAGACGAGCGCGTCATCGACCATGAGGTGGATGAACAGTGGTCCATCGGTGACTACGTACTGAGCGGCGGTGAGTTGCCGGCCATGGTGCTCATGGACGGCGTGATACGACTGCTTCCCGAAGTGCTGGGGGATGCGGACTCGGCGCAGATGGATTCATTCATGAACGGGTTGCTGGACCACCCGCACTATACGCGGCCTGATGAACTGGATGGTCGGCGGGTGCCCGAGGTGTTGCTGAGCGGAAATCACCAGGCCATCAGGCGCTGGCGTTTGAAACAGTCGCTGGGCAAGACCTGGCTGCGGCGCCCGGACCTGATGAAGGCGGTGAACCTGGATGAGGAACAAAGGCGGTTGCTGGCGGAGTTTATACAGAATTTCAACGACGGAATTGACAACGAATTGAGTGTAACGGGAGCGAACCATGAGTAACGTAATTGAGCAATTTGAGGCTGAGCAGATCAAGGAACAGGTGCCGGATTTCCGCCCCGGTGACACCGTGGAAGTCCAGGTCAAGGTGACTGAGGGCACGCGCGAGCGCCTGCAGGCATTCGAGGGTGTGGTCATTGCGCGGCGAAACCGCGGACTGAACTCCTCGTTTACCCTGCGCAAGGTCTCGCACGGAGAGGGCGTGGAGCGTGTCTTCCAGACCCACAGCCCGCAGATACAGACCATCAGCGTCAAACGCCGCGGAGACGTACGCGGCGCCAAACTGTATTACCTGCGCAACGTCAGCGGCAAGGCGGCGCGTATCAAGGAAAAGCTTTAAGCCCGTGCATCGCGCGTCCACGGGTTCAGGGCTGAACGGCACGCTGCCGTCAGTTAAGGCGAGCCGCTGTTTCGAGGTTTGATGACTGCGGTCCGCGCCCAACCCGCGGGCTGCGATCGGCGGCAATCACTCACGCCACCGTGGCCGGGGCGACACATTAACCGCTCGCCAAGGCGATATTGGCCAACAAGGGGGCAGCGCCCCGCATTATGTCCTACGCCGCGGTAATAGACACCCCCATCCCCGGCGTAAAACTTGGCATCCGCCACGGTCGCGAGGGTGTCAGCTGCATCGATTTTCTCTCCCGGGAGACGCCCGCTCTCACCCCGCAAACACCCTTGGCCGAACTGGCTGCGGTTGAATTGACGGCATACTTCGACGATCCGCGACGGCCCTTTATGGTGCACTTGGAGCTGGCGGGCAGTCCGTATCTGCGGCGTGTGTGGCATACTCTGTCACTCTTGCCGGCGGGGATGACGGTGACCTATGGTCGGTTGGCTGAACAACTGGGTACGGGGGCACGTGCGGTGGGTGGGGCATGCCGCGCCAATCCCGTCCCCATCATCGTTCCCTGCCATCGGGTGGTATCGAGCACCGGTGCGGGCGGCTACGGTGGCACGGTTGAAGGGCGTCACATGGAAATAAAGCATTGGCTGCTTCAGCATGAGCGGTAATCGCTATGGATGATGTACAAAGCCGCATAACTCCCGCCGACGGCAGTTTGCTGGAACACTTTCTCGATGCGCTGTGGATGGAACAGGGCCTGCGGGACAATACCCTGGCGGCTTACCGCGCCGATCTCCACGGCCTGGCGCGGTGGTTGGGCGGCCGCGGACATGACCTGGCATCGGCGCAGCGCGATGAGCTGCTGGCGTACCTGTCCCTGCGTGTGCAACAGGGTGTGCACGCGCGCAGTACGGCACGGCTACTGGCCAGTATGCGCCGGCTCTACCAGTATCTGTGCCGTGAAGGCCGGCGCGCAGACGACCCGACACTGCAGATCGAGACCCCCAAGCTGGGCCGCTCGCTGCCACATGCCCTGACGGAACCCGAGGTGGTGACATTGTTGGCGGCGCCCGACGTCGGCCGCGACCTGGGCCGGCGTGACCGCGCCATGCTGGAGTTGCTCTATGCCACCGGCCTGCGTGTCTCGGAACTGGTGAATTTGAGTGTTACCCAGTTGAATGTGCAGCAGGAGGTGTTGCGCGTGACCGGCAAGGGCGGCAAGGAACGCCTAGTCCCTATCGGGGAGGAGGCGCTGGACTGTATAGAGTCGTACTTATCCGATGTGCGGAAGCGTTTGCTGCGTGGGCGTATCAGTGCGGCGGTATTCGTCACCCAGCGCGGTCACGCCATGACCCGCCAGGCCTTCTGGTATCTGATCAAGCGATATGCGCGGCAGGTGGGGATCGCCAGACCGATCTCGCCCCATACCTTGAGGCACTCCTTCGCCACCCATTTGCTGAATCACGGTGCCGACCTGCGCGCGCTGCAAATGTTGTTGGGACACAATGACCTGTCAACCACCCAGATCTATACCCATGTGGCACGGGAACGGCTCAAGGATCTCCACGCGCGCCATCACCCGCGGGGTTGACGCCTTTAGAGATGCGGCAGGCTGCCGCAACGGAACCGAACGCGGGTCACATTTTCTAATTTTTCAGGTATCTTACGATGGGCGTGCTTCGCATAAGTCGTTGCAGTTATTGTCTGCCTGTAAGGTGACACAGCGGGCGCCGCGTGTTTATATATGAGAGCTGATATGAAATACATTCTGTTTGCGGCGGCCGCCATGCTGTTGGCTGTTGAGCCGGTATCGGCCGCTGATATCGACAATCCCGCCTTGAAGAAGGTGCTGTCGTCACTTGCGCCGGGCAAGACGCCGGACCGCCTTGAACCCTCGCCGGTGCCGGGGCTTTACCAGGTGGTATACGGCCCCCAGGTGTTCTACGTCTCCAAGGACGGGCGGTTCGTGGTGGACGGCGACGTGGTGGACGTGAAGCAGGGCAAAAACCTCACCGAGGAACTGCGCGCCGCGGGGCGTCTGAAACTGATCAACGCCGTCGATCCCGCCAACATGATTATCTTCGCGCCGAAGCACGTCAAGCACGTGGTGACGGTATTCACTGATGTGGATTGTCCCTACTGTCGTAAGATGCACAGTCAAATTGACAAATACAACCAATACGGCATCGAGGTCCGCTACCTGGCGTTTCCCCGCACGGGCGTGAACACGCCTTCCTACTTCAAGGCGGTATCCGTATGGTGCGCCGCCGACCGCAAAAAGGCCCTCACCGCGGCGAAACTCGGCAAGCCCGTGCCGCTGCGCAGGTGTAACAGCCCGGTGGATCATCAGCTCACGCTGGCGGAAAAACTGGGGATTACCGGAACGCCGACTCTGATCCTGGAGGACGGCAGCGTCCTGCCGGGCTATGTCCCGCCCAAGAAACTGAGCGAGTACCTGGACGGAAAGCTGCAGGCGGATAATTGACTTGCCCGGGTCGCAGGTCACAGGTCGCAGGCCTCAAGTCAGTTGAAACATCTGGCTGAGGAAGGCATGCGAACGCCGCACTGAAAAAATATTAGTGAAGGGTGGCGAACATCTTCTTGCGGTAGCGGCTCACCAGTTCTCCCTGGTTGTCCAGTAGCGTGAAGACACAGATCATGGCGTCCCGGGCGGCGTTATCCCTGAAGCGGGGATTGCGGCGCAGTATCTCCAGCAGTTGTTCCAAGCCTTGTTCGTACCGGTGTCGGGCGATGCTGCGCGCGGCATACTGATATCGCGCTTCGCTGTCTTCGGGCGCCGCGTCCAGCCTCCGCAGCAACTCTTCGTCGCCGGGCGCTTGATCCGCCTCGCGCGCCAGTCCGATCAGGGTGCGCAGTGCCGTGGGCCGTGATTCCACCTGCAGTTCCATGGGCAGGTCCTTTAGGCTCTTGTCGGCCGCATCATAATCCCGGATATCGATATACGCCGCGGCCAGATCCGCCAGTACCTCCGGGCGCGGCGGTTGCGTGCTGGCGGCTTGCTTCAACAGGGAAATGGCCGTGTCGGTGTCGCCACGGTGATAGGCCTCCATGGCCTCGGCGTGGAACCTGTCCGCTTCACGCACCAGGTGGCGCTCAATATATGCCCTTACCTCGGACTCCGGCAGCGCGCCGTAAAACTCATCCACGGCCTCACCGTCCTTGAATACCAGGACCGTGGGCAGGCTGCGAATGCCGTATCGGGCGGCGAGATCTGCCTGGCTGTCGGTATCAACCTTGGCCACGAGAATACCACCCTGATACTCTTCGGCGAGCCTTTCCAGTACCGGCGCCAGCATCTTGCACGGGCCGCACCACGTGGCCCAGAAGTCCACCAGTATCGGGCACCGGCGGGATGCGTCAAGGACCCGGGTGGAAAACTCCGCGCCAGTGACATCGAATACAAACGAAGGTGAAGTCATGACATTCCCACTCTTCAGGTTGCCGGAGCGCTGTCGTGGACGATTACGAGATGTTAGCCGGCCAAGCGGTGATGTCAATCCCGGTCACTGATTGAAGCGGATCTCGTAAAGCTCGGCGCAGGCAGTGAATAACAACTGGGTGCGTACGGCTTTGCCGGGCCATAGTCTTTGTATCCCGCGGCGGTAGAGGTCCATGGTTTCGGTGTATGCGCCGGCGATCACGGCGAGATTGGATGCGGCCGCGTTGACATGGGTCTTATAATCGATCAGTACCACTTCATCTTCATGGACGATCAGTCGGTCGATTACGCCATGGATGTAACGCTCTCCAAAACTATACTGGACAGGTACTTCGTTATAGGCGGTGATGTAGCGGCGCGGGTCAAAAATGTGCGCGAGATGAGGCGATTCATAGACACGCAGTGCCTCATCCCACCATTGGGACAATTGAGGGTCATCCGCCGCCACGCCCAGTTCATTGGCGGCCACCGCGGCAGCGGTGTCGATTTGGCCGCCGGCGAGCAGTTCCAGCATGCGGTGTATCGCGGTGCCGCGCCTGCGCGCCGCGGGTCCGTTGAGTTCACCTGGGCCTGTCTCGTCGGTGGCGGAGACTTGGCTGGGAGACGCCTCTAGTGCGTCGGGCTCGCCCGGCAGCGGGCGACTGAGGCGCGGGTCGGGTTGAATAATCGCGCTGGGCGCTAAAGCTTGCGCTGTGGCGGTGGGTCTTTCACCGCTTTCGTGTATCCACGGTTCGGGGACTCCCTCGGGCGCGATCTGGGCGACGATCATGTCATACCAGCTTTGTCCCTGACCTCTGCCGGGTTCACAGCCGGAGACAATCAGCATCTGCTTGGCGCGGGTCAGCGCCACGTACAGGAGATTCGCCTCTTCACGCAGCTGGGCGTGCGACTCTTCCTGATACAGCGAGCGGCTGACAGCGTCCATGTGCGATTTTTTCCCGGTGAGAAAGAAATGCAGCGGCCGGTCTGCTTCCACTGGCCACGACACCAGGGTGTGGTAGGCGCGGGTGTCATGCCGGCTCGCGGCGGCATCTGCGAGAAACACCACTGGCGCTTCCAGCCCCTTGGCGGCATGGATGGTCATGAGGCGCACAGCATCAATACCCGCAAGCGGCCCCTCGTCAGGGCCGTCGCGGCCTTGTTCCTGGTATGCCTGCAGCACGGCGAGGAAGCGACTCAGGCTGGGATAGCGACCGCTGTCGATTTCCAGGGCCAACTCGATGAACTGAGTGAGGTTGGCATGGACGCGCCCTTGGAGATGGAACGGAAATGCCGCTTCGTAACGGGCAATGACATTACCTTCACAGTAAATGCGATCCAACAGGTCATGAACGGGAACGCGATCGGCCAATGCGCGCCAGCGGGTCAGCCAGGCGTGGGCGCGGTGCAGTGCCGACGATTCCGTGAGGCGCGCCGCCAATGCGGCAAGGCGGTCGAACCAGCGCGGTGCGGGTCGCTGCGGATCATCGCCGCGGGACTCGGCGGCCAGCCCCATGAGGTCTTCATCACTGCAGTCAAACAGCGGTGAGCGCAGCACGGTGGCCAGGGCAAGATTATTATAGGGGGCGACCAGGGTGTTCAGCAGCGCGATCATGTCCGTGACCTCAAGGCTGTACAGCAGGCTGCCCCGGCTGACGCCCAGATAGGGGATTCCGGCATCGCGCAGAGCCAGTTCATAGGACGCGGCGTGGGTACGGTCGCGCATGAGTATCGCCACATCACTGAACTGCAGCCGTCGCGCCTGGTTTCCTGCATCTATCAGGGTTGGTTCGCCGATCAGCGTCTTGATGCGCGCGGCAATAGCCTCTCCCTCGCTGTCATGTCTGTCGATTCTGGTCTCAGGCCGGGGCTGCTGGAGGGGATTGCGCATATCCACGGTCTGTGTCTCTGCGCTTTTGTCATCGTTTTTGATGAGCGGCAATACTTCGACACGTCCCCACAGGCCATCGCGATGGGTCTTGTGCAGGTCGAAGTTGACCAACAGGTCGCGCAGGGGGCCGGTATCGAAGACGCGGTTGATGAAATCCACCACCGCGGGTGCCGATCGATAGGAGACATCGAGGGTGTAGGTGATGCCGCGGCTGTGCCTGTTCAGCCAGTCAATGGCGGTATCGAAGAGGCGCGGCTCGGCGCGGCGGAAACGGTAGATGGACTGTTTGTCATCGCCTACCAGAAAAACACTGCGCCCGGGCCGCCGTTCATCGCCGGTGAGTTCCGCCAGGAGCGGGCGGATCAGGTGCCATTGCGTGGGGTTGGTATCCTGGAATTCATCGATGAGGACGTGTTCCAGGGATTGATCCAGTTTGTACTGTACCCACATCATGTGGTCGGCCCGTGTCAGCAGTTCGTAGGCCTTCCATTCCAGGTCGGCGAAGTCCAGTTGGCGCCGCTCGCCCTTGATCTGCTGGTAGTGCCGCAGCAGGCGTGCCCCCGCCTTATACCAGGCACTTGAAAGATTAAAGGTCGCCATGCGCGCCTGTTGTTCACGGGTCTCTTCCAAGGCGTCGCCGAGGCGCTGGTGCAACTCGAGAAAGCGCGCCTGACCCTGGGCGCCCAGCTTTTGTTCCTGCGTCTTGGAAGGTTTGCGATCACGCCGATCACCGTCCCGTTTGAAAAAGACCTCTTTTGCCCGCTCGATGCGTTGCTCCACGTCGTGGCTTTCAGTCATGGCATGGTTTATGAGTGCAGCATGGTCAGTGTTCGTGACGGTGGGGTGGCGCAGCAGCAGGTCACGGAATTCCGATAATTGAGCGCCGATCGCCGGTGTGAAAAATTGTGCCGCCGGGCAACGCGAGGGGTCGATGCGCAGATGCCGGGCGAGTTGTTCGATGGCGTACTGAACTCCGTCCGTTCTGTCCTGTATGTAAGCCAGCCAGTCACTGCGCCGGTACAGGAAGTCATTGAGCACGGTCTGGGTGCCGTGATGGCCGCCGCAGTGATTGAACAGCACCTCCAGGGCCTGGCCAAGGGCACCGTCGGGAGACAGGGTGGATTCCTCGAACAGCGCGTCCCAGGCCGCCTGTTCCAGCAACCCTGTGTTCTCGGCGACTTCGAAGCCGGGGGGCACATCCGCCTCCAGGGGAAAGCGGCGCAGAATGGCTTGGCAAAATGCATGGAAGGTGGTTACATGGATCTGCGCCTCGCTGGTGAGCAGCCCTTCGTAGAGATCGCGCACTTTTGCCTCGATACCCGGCTCAGCAGGGATGCCCATTTGCGCCAGCGACTGCAGCAGGTCCTCATGACTGCACGATGTCAGGTGATAGAGGCGTTCCTGCAGACGGCCATGCATCTCCGCCGCGGCTTTGCGCGTGAATGTGATGGCAAGGATCGCGCGCGCCGGGGCGCCGCTCAAAAGCAGGCGCAGCAGTCGCGTGACCAAAAGCCAAGTCTTGCCGGTGCCCGCCGAAGCACGCACAGCGGCATTGATCTCGGGCGCGCTTGCATTCAGGCACGGGTGCATGGTTGCAACCTGTTAAACGATCGGATCATAAAAAGCGCTGTCTGCCAAGCACAAATGTAATCCTAATGAATTCGGACTGTTAGTGTTATTCAGAAATGAACAGTTGAAATATCCCGCCATGTTTGGTACTCATTTAGCGGAACAATAAAAACAAGCGTCATACGTGAGGTATCTGAAGCATTTCCATTGCGGTCTTTGTCGTCTTGTATGCGCTGAAGCGGTCGCCGTACAGGGAGGGCCATAAAGGAGGCGTCCACTAGGAGCATCCGCAGGGAGGGGATGCGGCGTAGGATTCGCCCATAGGGAACCGGGGAGGCGGCTTCGGTCGCCTCCCCCTTTATTTATGGCGTGGTCTGCCATGCCTGTTTCCTGCACAGTCCGCTCATCCTGCAATGTTCACAGGTATGCTCATCACCCCACGCCGGCATTGCCGCGCCTTCATGTATCGATGTCATGAGGCGGGTCAGCCGTTGCGCGGTATTATCGCGCAGTGCCGATAATGTGTTGCCTGCGGCGTAACGTCGTTGTGACATGCGGGATTTGTCCAGACACAGGTATTCCACCCGTGCCACCGGTGTATCCAGCAGCAAGGCGTAAAACGGCAATTGCACAGCCTCGCCGTGTTCAATGTCGGCCTGGTCCGGCACCGCGCCGGTCTTGTAATCGATGATACCCAACCCTTCGGGTCCGGCGTCGACGCGATCCAGGCGCCCCTTGATTTTGAACAGTGGAGAGAGGTCTTCCTTGAGTGCCTTGATCTCCACCGCCCGGACCTCCCACTCACCGGCGTGTCTGATCTGCCAGTCAATGTAATCGGGTATCAATGCCTGCCAGCGGCGCAGCCAGCCGCGGTGCAGGAAGTTGTCTTCCAGGTCCCGGGCGAAGACCGCGGCGGAAATGTCTTCCAGCAATGCCCGTGCCTGGTCCCTGTTTTGTTCCGTTAGCGGTCCTTTGAACGGTCCAGGCAGTTTGGGCACGTCGTCGTGAAAGGCCTGTAGTATGCGGTGAACACGGTTGCCGTAATCGGACTTCTGGAGTTTTTCCGTCACCGGTTCCGGCGCGGCCAGGGCCAGGCACTGAGCTGCGAAGAATTGATAGGGGCAATTGATCAATTGCTGATGACTGGTGGCGGTGATGGTGTCCGGTATCAGGCGCTTGGCCACCCGCGGCATGGGATAGGATTTACGGCCCGGCAGCGGGGCGCCGTCACCACCGGTGACCAGTGTATGGGGCAGCGCTAAATAGCAGCCGAGGTCATTGTCCTCCAGGGGCGTGGCGTAGGCCAGGCGGTGGAATGACTGCAAAAGCGACAGCCAGGGGGAGGGGAGGATGTGTTCGCCGTTTTTTTCCCCGCAGTGTGTCAACAGGATATGCGGCGCCGATTCCAGGAGGCGGCGGAAGTGATAAGACTTCAATCGCCGTTGGCGGGCTGCCGCGGGCAGTCCCAGCTCCATGCGTACGGAATTGTTGAAGAACGGCGTAGCGCTTTCTTCCCCCGGCAGGTGCTGGGCATCCAGCGCGGCGATGATCATGGCATCGAAGCGCCCCAGGGTACTTTGTTCCAGACCGAGCAATTCCACCCGCGCCGCCACCGGCGTGGGGCTGAAATGATTCTGCTCCAGCGCCCGTCCCAGCCAATTGCGAAATTCCAACCAAGTCATGGTCAGAGTCCGCTGCCTCAGGCCGCGCCGGAGTTCATCCAGTACCCGTAAGACCTGTTCGCCGGCGGGATCGCGGGTGAATGCCTGGTCCATGCCCAGGCGTGAGATGCTCTCGGTGAGGGTGTCCAGCAGCCGATAGGGCGAGTGGCGGGTATCATTGATCAACGGGAGCAGCGGGGCGCCGGCGCGCTCCAATGCTTCAAGCAGGGCATGGATATCAGTGAAGTCGGCGGTCTGCAGGCGTTGGTGCCGGGATGCCAGGGCCCGGTGATAACGATTCAGCCCGCGGGCGATGTTTTCATTAATCACCACATCCTGTTCAAAGCGGTACACAGTGGTTTGAAGCGCGCTGCGCTCCCGGTCGGGGAATATAAAAGGCGAGCGCAGCAGATCCACCAACGGTTGATGGTAAAAGTCCTGTTCAACAGCCTCCAGCCAACGCTCCAGGGCGGCGGCGGCGCTGGTGGTGGACAGCGCCCATCCGGCGGCGTCCCGCAGCGATACGTTGGCCCGCTCCAGCAGCGCCCGTATGCGTCTCGCCAGGCGCCGGTCATCGGTTACGATGCCCACGCGCCGATGCCCCTCCAGCAACCAGCGCCGGACCTGAAGTTCAACCGCCCTGGCCTCCTGCTCCTGGCTGTGTGCGGCAAAGGCAAACAGTTTTCCGGCGGCCGGGGTGACGGGATTGTGCGAGGCAAAAGATTGCGCCCGCGCCCGGATGTCGGTTCGGCCCGGTGGTTTGGGCGTTGCCGTGGCTGCAGTGCCACGGTTGATGTTGCCCAGTGCGTCATCGAGAAATTCACTATAGGGCGTATCGGTGGCTTTCGAGTTATCAGGTGGCGCAGCGGGAAAGGCGTCGCCCAATGGGTGGGTGGCGGGGTCGCCGTGCAGGATGAGCGCAGCCCGGCCGCGGGCCATAAGCGTGCGGATAAAGTGCTGTTCGGCGGGCAGCAGGTCGTATTGCCCGATGAAATAAAAATGGACATCATCGGGCAATTGATCAGGCAGTATGGATAGCCTGTCGATATACGCCGCCTGGTCATCGGTCAGGTCCTCGGCGCGAATCTGCTGGTGCCAGGCCTGCCACAGGGTATAGACCAGTTCTGCTTCTTGAGTCAGCGGCCGAAGCGCGGGTTGCGTTAAGCCGTAGGCGGAGTGCAGACGCCGGGTAAAGTCTTCAAGGCCGGTGGGCAGATTGACCTGGTGCAGTGTCAGTTCATCGAACAATTCGATGAGGCTGGCGGCCAAGGCCCATGGGCTGCCGCGGCCGAACAGGCGGGGGTGTTCCTGCAGCGCCTCCACCAGCATGAGTTCCCGGGCATGCTGATTGGGGACCATGCCCGCCACGGGGTGGTAATGTCCTATCCAACGGCGCAGGTCTTCGATGCGCGGGCCGAGCAGGGCGCTAAAGCCCGCGCCGCGGGCCGCGGTCAGCAGCTGTCGGCGCAGGCGCTGCGCGAATGTCCCGCTGGGCAGAAGCACCACAACCTGCGTGAGATCGGGGAGGCTGTGGGTGAACCGGTGGACGATCCCAACCGCCGCTGTTTCAAGCGGGTCCCGGGTATAGGGGATGTACTGTACGGGGTGTGTGTCGGTATTCACTCAACTGCGCCGCGTCCCTGGCGCTCGGCCGGCGGCGTATGCCCTTCGCTGAGAGTCCCCAGGGTATCTCTACAGCGCCACAATGGGAGCACCACGGCCGCGGGTGTGCACGCCGCAGCGGCCGTTCTGTTCCCGGGATATCGCACGTCGGCGTTCAGCGCTCCAGGTACTTAAGTTTGTCCTTGACGTCCTTCCAATCATCGGCGTCCGCCGGGGCATCTATCTTTTCCGCGATGACCGGCCAGTCTTTGGCCAGGTCCGCGTTGAGCTGAATGAATTGCTTTTGATCCTCGGGGACATCGTCTTCGGCGAAGATGGCCTCCACCGGGCACTCCGGTTCACACAGAGTGCAGTCTATGCACTCGTCCGGATCGATGATGAGAAAATTTGGCCCTTCATGAAAACAGTCCACCGGGCACACCTCCACGCAGTCGGTGTACTTGCACTTGATACAACTCTCAGTCACGACAAAAGTCATAGGCCTCTCCGTCCCTCGGTTCTCAATAAGTAATATCCGCAATTGATAATGGTAATCTGTCTCATGAGTCGTTTCGAGTGGTAATTGTCACGCACCCCGGTACATTTTATATCAAACTTTATCCATGTGCCGAATGGGGATTTATTCGCCGCTGAGCTGTTTGAGGCGAAACAGTATCTCCAAGGCCTGCTTCGGCGACACCTCATCGGGATTGACATCGGCCAGCGCCGCCGCCACCGGGTGAGTTGCCGCGTTGTTGAATAACGGTAACTGCTGGGTCTGTGTCGCCGTTGCGGCGGCGGCCTGTTGCTCCAGCTGCAGCAGTCGTAGTTTTGCCTTTTGAATAACCTCCGCCGGGACGCCCGCCAGCGCCGCCACCTGCAGGCCGTAGCTCTGGCTTGCCGGGCCGGTCTTGACTGCATAGAGAAACACGATTTCATCGTGATGCTCCACGGCGTCCAGATGGACATTGACCACGCCGTCGGCGGTCTCGGGCAATGTGGTCAGTTCAAAATAGTGGGTGGCGAACAGGGTAAACGCGCGCGTTCTGCGCGCCAGATGTTCGGCACACGCCCATGCCAGGGACAACCCATCGAAGGTGCTGGTGCCGCGCCCGACCTCGTCCATGAGTACCACGCTGCGGGCGGTGGCGTTGTGCAGGATGTTGGCCGTCTCCGTCATCTCCACCATGAAGGTGGAACGGCCCCCGGCCAGGTCATCGGACGAGCCGATGCGGGTGAAGATCCGGTCGATGGGACCAATCGCCGCCGCGCGCGCCGGGACGAATGAACCGATGTGGGCCATGATGACGATCAGCGCCACCTGGCGCATATAGGTGGACTTACCGCCCATGTTGGGGCCGGTGATGATGAGCATGCGCCGGGTATCGTGCAGATCGATGTCGTTGGGCACAAAAGGCGTGTTGAGGGTCATTTCCACTACCGGGTGGCGGCCGCCTTCGATGTGCAGCGTGGGTTTGCCGGTCAATTGCGGCGGCGTCAGGTTAAGGGTTGCGGCTCGTTCCGCCAGATTGACCGACACGTCAAGTTCCGCCACCGCGGCCGCGCTATGCTGCAGCGCCGGCAGGTGGGGAAGCAGTTTGTCCAGCAGTTCGTCGTAGAGGGCCTTTTCCCGCGCCAGCGCCCGTTCCCGGGCACTCAGGGCCTGCTCCTCGAAGCGTTTTAACTCCGGTGTGACATAACGTTCCGCGCCCTTGAGGGTTTGACGCCGCGTGTAATCCTCCGGCACGTTGGCCGCCTGTGCGCGGCTGACTTCTATGTAGTAGCCGTGCACCCGGTTGTAACTGACCCGCAGGGTGGCGATACCGGTGCGTTCACGCTCACGCTTTTCCAGGTCCATGAGGTACTGCCCGGCGTGCTCGCTGATGCTGCGCAGCTCGTCCAGGGTCTCATCGTAACCGGTGGCGATGACACCGCCGTCTCGCAGCACCACCGGAGGTGCCTCGATGACGGCGCGCAACAGCAGCTCGTGCAGTGCCGGGTAGGTGGCGATTTCACCGCGCAGTCGCAGGAGCAATGCCGCGCGGGTGTCCGCCAGCGCGCTGTTCAATTCCGGCAGCCGTCCCAGGGCGTCGCGCAGCTGGGCCAGGTCCCGCGGCCGGGCGGATTTCAACGCTACGCGGGCGAGGATGCGCTCCATGTCGCCGATACCGCGCAGGGTTTCATGCAGTGTTCCCGTGCGGCGTGACTCCAACAGCTCACCGATGCCGGTCTGGCGTTCGCGCAGCGTGTGATGATCCCGGGTCGGGCGCTGCAGCCAGCGCCGCAGCAGGCGGGCGCCCATGGCGGTGGCGGTGCGGTCCAGCACCGCGGTGAGAGTGAATTCGGTGCCGCCGGACAGGTTGGTGGTCAGCTCCAGGTTACGCTGAGTGGCGGCGTCCAGCAGAATAAAGTCCTCGCGGCGTTCCACGCGGATACCGGTGATATGGGGCAGGGCGTTACGCTGGGTATAACGGGCGTACTGTATCAGGCACCCCGCGGCGGACACCGCGGCGGGCACGTCGTCGCAGCCGAAGCCTGACAGGTCACGGGTATTGAACTGCTCGCTGAGTACGCGCGCCGCCGTGGTGATATCGAACTGCCACGGCGCCTGGCTACGCACGCCGCGGCGCTGGGCCGTCAGCGAGGGGTAGGGGAAGTCCTCGCTGACCAGCAGCTCGGCGGGCTGAATCCGCGCCAACTCGTCACCCACCGCCTCCGGGGTATTCACCTCGAGGATGATCAGACGCCCGCTGGTGAGGTCCAGGGTGGCGATGCCGAAGACTTCGCCCTGGTGATGCAGGGCGGTGATGAGGTTATCCTGGTATTCGTTGAGCAGCGCATCATCGGTAATGGTGCCGGGGGTGACGATGCGCATGACCTTGCGCTCCACTGGCCCGCGGCTGGCCGCCGGATCGCCGATCTGCTCACAGATCGCCACGGACTCACCAAGCTTGACCAGCTTGGCCAGATAACCGTCCGCCGCGTGATAGGGCACCCCCGCCATGGGGATGGGTGCGCTGGCGGACTGGCCACGGGTGGTCAGGGTGATGTCCAGTAATTGCGCCGCCTTGCGGGCGTCGTCGTAAAACAGCTCATAGAAATCACCCATGCGGTAAAACACCAGCATGTCGGGGTATTCCGACTTGATCTGCAGGTACTGCTGCATGACCGGGGTATGGGTTTGTGTCTGAGCCAGGGCGTTCTGGGACATGCTCGATAAACGGCCTTGTTCGTAAATAGTTGTAGTTATATATCAGTCACAGGTTATCAGTATTGTATTCCGGGTTTAAGAAAGACCCGTGTGCCGGTGTATGCGGCCAACTATCTTCAACCTGTATCTTTATTTATTAAACACGAAACTCGCAACCCGGAACTCGTAACACCTATATGCCTTTAGGCATATAGAGTGGCCTAGCGGTCGATCGGCGTATCGGGATCGTTGCCCCAGTCCGACCACGACCCCGGGTAGCCTTTGACCCGCGTATAACCCAGCCACTTCAGCACGATATAGGTATGGGCCGAGCGGTGGTGGGTATGACAATAGGTGATCACCTCTTTGTCGGCATCGATACCGGCGTCCCGATACAGGGCGTGGAGCTCGGCACGGGGGCGCAGGCGCAGATTCTTTTGCTGGTCGATGGCCCGAGTCCACTCCACATTGACCGCTCCGGGGATGTGCCCGCCGCGTCGGGCGCGCACATCGGTGCCCGCGAACTCGCTGGGTGAACGGGCGTCCAGCAATTGTACCGCCGGGTCCCGCAGGTGGGCCAGGATGTAGGTGCGCTCCGCGTACATTTCATGATGAATAGATATCGGGTACGGACGGCCGGCGACATTGACCGGCGAAGCGTCGAGCGGGTGACCCTCTCTCGCCCATGCCTGCAGTCCGCCGTTGAGCAGGGAAAATCCGCCGTGACCGCAGACGTCCAGGGTCCACAGCAGACGGGAGGCCTTGCCGCCGCCCTCTTCGTCATAGGCAACGACGTGGTGGTGAGGCTGCAGACCGACGGACGAGAACAGGCCCGACAGGTGCTGCTCGTCGGGCAGCAGGCCCATGACCGGCGGTCGGCTCGCCGTCAGTCGCGGGTACTCGATATGGACGGCGCCGGGTATGTGCTGTTGGTGGTAGATGCCCGCCTTGCTCACATCGATGACCAGTATCCGGTCATCGTCCAGGCAGGACTGGAGCTGCTGCGGTTCAATGATGAGGGGCAGTGTGTCCTGGCTCATTGGCATCCCTCCCGCGGTCATTGCTGCAAATATATGCCGGTGTATCGCGGCAGTGCAGGGTATTGCCGCGTCCCGGTGTGCGACGACTCCGGTGCGACGGCCTATTCAGCGCGTGTCGGCCGTCAGGTGAGCGGCGACGGTGTCCAGCAGCGCCTGATGAACCTTGAGGTTTCCGGCCACCACGTTGCCACTGCCCATGAAGTCGTTTCCTCCGGACATATCGGAGATTATACCCCCGGCCTCCTGGATGAGCAGGGCGCCGCCGGCCATGTCCCACTGATTGAGGCCGAACTCCCAGAATCCGTCCAGGCGACCCGCCGCCACATAGGCCAGGTCCAGGGCGGCCGACCCCGGGCGGCGGATACCGGCGGTTTGGCGCATCACGTCTTCAAAGATCTTCAGATATGTCTGTAGATGACGGTGCTCGCGAAAGGGGAAGCCGGTGCCGATGAGCGCGCCATCCAGTCCCTTTGCCTTGCTGACGCGGATACGCCGGTCATTCAACTGCGCGCCCGCGCCGCGGCTGGCGGTGAACAGTTCCTGGCGCAGCGGGTCATAGACAACAGCGTGTTCCAGCCGGTCCCGGTATTGCACCCCGATGGAGACCGCAAACTGGGGAAAGCCATGGAGGAAGTTGGTGGTGCCGTCCAGCGGGTCGATGATCCACAGGTATTCGCCTTTGCCCTGTCCGCCGCTTTCCTCGGCCAGGACGGCGTGGGCGGGATAGGCCTTGTGGATGATCTTGATGATCTCCGACTCGGCCTGATAGTCCACGTCGCTGACGAAGTCATTGGGACCCTTGGCGGAGATGTCGAGTTGATCGAGACGGTTGAGGGCGCGCACGATAACGTCGCCGGCACGGCGCGCGGCGCGCGTTGCTATATTGATAATGGGGTGCATACTTATTTACGGATGAATATTTCAGGGTCAGGCGCCGATGATACTAAGCTCGCCGCCCTGTGTCTTGGCGTATTTTGCGCCATTGGCGATTTGCTATGCTCTGTGGTGCCGCACACGGGCGGCGGCTCAGGACTATGTCACCATGTTGGACAACGTACATATTATTTTGGTCAATCCCACCCACCCGGGAAATATCGGGGCCGCGGCCCGTGCGATGAAAAACATGGGCTTGCGCCATTTGTCCCTGGTGGGGCCCAAGGATTACCCCAGCGCCGAGGCCACTGCGCGGGCATCGGGCGCCGACGACATCCTCGCCGCCGCTGAGATCCATGAGACACTGGATGAGGCGCTGGGGGCGTGCCGCCTGGTGATCGGTACCAGTGCCCGGCTGCGCAGTATCGACTGGCCGCAGCTGGACCCGCGCGCCTGTGCCGAGATGATTGCCGTCCGGGCGCGTGACGCACGGGTGGCGATCCTGTTCGGACGTGAACACTCGGGCTTGACCAATGGTGAGATTGACCGCTGCCAATACCTGCTGCACATTCCGAGCAATGCCGAATACTCATCCCTCAATCTGGCCGCCGCGGTGCAGATCGTGGCCTATGAGTTACGCATGGCGGCCACGGTGTTGCCCGGTGACGCCGGGCAGGCTGGGACGGACACGGCGAGTGCCGCCGAGTTGGAAGCCTTTTACGCTCACCTGGAGCAGACATTGCTCGAGCTTGAATTCCTCAATCCGAATAACCCTAAAAAGCTCATGCGGCGGCTGCGCCGGCTGTTCAGCCGAGCCCTACCGGATCAGCAGGAAATCAATATGTTGCGCGGCATCCTCAGTGCCGCCCAGCAGGCCAGGGCCGCCGCCCGCAGGCCGTGATAACGCACACCTCGATGATTTATTGCCAAATCAGCGAGATCACCCAATCCCCATGATAGAATCCCCGACCAATCATGTTTGACCGAATTCGCGAAGACATCCGTTGCACATTCGAGCGGGATCCGGCGGCGCGCACGGCCTTTGAGGTCATCACCACCTATCCCGGTCTGCATGCGGTTATGGCGCACCGCGTCAGCCATGTGCTGTGGAACAATCATCTGAAATGGCTGGCCCGTTTTCTATCCACCCTCGCGCGCTTTTTTACCGGTATCGAGATTCATCCGGCGGCCAGAATAGGCCGGCGGTTTTTCATCGATCACGGCATGGGCGTTGTCATCGGCGAGACCGCCGAGGTGGGTGACAACTGCACCCTGTATCACAGCGTGACCCTGGGGGGCACCAGCTGGGAAAAGGGCAAGCGCCACCCGACCCTGGAAAATGACGTGGTGGTCGGCGCGGGGGCCAAGGTGCTGGGCCCGATCACCATCGGTGCCGGCAGCCGTGTGGGCTCCAATGCCGTGGTGGTCAAGGATGTGCCGCCCGGTTCCACCGTGGTGGGGGTGCCCGCCCACGTGGTGCGCCGCCAGCGCGCCGAGGACGAACAGCGCCGCGAGGCCATCGCCAGAAAGATCGGTTTTGACGCCTACGGCACGACTCAGGATATGCCCGACCCCATTGCCAATGCCATCGACCAGCTGCTCGATCATATTCACGCCATGGACACCCGCATGGAGGAAATCTGCCAGGCGGTACGTCGTCTCGGCGTGGAGTTGGACAGCACTCCGTTGCCTGTCCTCAAACCGCTGGATTCGGGGAATCTGCCTGCGGATAGATCCCCCGATAATGAAGATAACAAATAGAATTCAATAGGTTATTATGAAATCAAGAAAGTTGACTATTTTGATCAACTAAGTACAATAGGTATACTTTCATTAAGGGTTTATTGCGAAAGGCATACCTATGAGACTGACAACAAAAGGTCGTTATGCCGTCACGGCCATGCTCGATTTGGCCCTCCATTCAACGGAGGGGCCTGTTCCCTTGGCGGATATTTCCCAGCGGCAGGGCATCTCATTGTCCTATCTGGAGCAATTGTTTGCCCGCCTGCGCAAGCAGGGCTTGGTGGACAGCGCGCGCGGGCCCGGTGGCGGTTACCGCCTGAGCCGTGAGCCGGGGGCGATCGCCGTGGCCGATGTGATCACCGCCATCGACGAAAAGGTGGATGCGACACGCTGTGGCGGCCTGGCCAATTGTCAGGACGACCAGCAGTGTCTGACCCACGACTTGTGGCAGGACCTCAGCCAGCAGATTTATGAGTTCCTGAGCGGCATCAGCCTGGGCAATCTGGTTGAGCGCAACGGCGTGAAGGAAGTGGCCGCGCGTCAGGACGGTTTGATCCAAGAGCGGGTGCTGACTTTCCGCGAGACCAACAAGTCCGCCAGCCGCTGAAACCGTCGCCACATCCGCGAGTTACAACGCTGGATGGCTGTTTATCTGGATTATAATGCCACCACGCCCCTGGACGAACGCGTCCTCGAGGTGATGCTTCCCTATCTGCGCACCCATTACGGCAATCCCTCCAGCCTTCACCGCCAGGGGCGCATCGTGCGCGGGGCCGTGGAGAGGGCCCGGGAGCAGGTCGCCGCATTGGTCAACGCCCATCCGTCCCAGGTGATCTTCACCAGCGGCGGGACCGAGGCCAATAACCTCGCCCTGAAGGGAATATGTGCCGCCCTCGCGCCGGGGCACCTGATCATCAGCGCCATCGAGCACAGTTCCGCCCTTCGGCCGGCCCAGTCGCTGGTCAAATCGGGATGGCGGGTGGAGGCCTTACCGGTGGACCAGCACGGTCTGGTATCTGCAGACAGGGTGCGAGCGGCCTTGGCGGAGAATACGCGCCTGGTGTCGGTGATGATGGCCAACAACGAAACCGGTGTGATACAGGATACCCGTGGAATCGGTGCGGTGGTCAGGGAAGCCGGCGCTGTCTTCCACTGCGACGCGGTACAGGCGCTGGGGAAGATGGCGGTTGACTTCGGCGCCGGGGGTGCGCACTTGATGAGCGTGTCTGCCCACAAGATATATGGACCCAAGGGAATAGGGGCGCTGATATACGACCGTAGCCTGCCCTTGGAGCCCCAACTGCACGGCAGTGGCCACGAGGGGGGGCTGCGCAGCGGCACGGAAAACGTCGCCGGCATCGTCGGATTCGGCGCTGCGGCGGAGTTGATACGCGGCGAGTGGCAGGCCCAAGCTGCTGCACTGCGGCGCCTGAGAGACTATCTGGAGCAGCGCCTGCATGAACTGCCCGGGGCGGTGATTTTTTGCGAGCGCAGCGAACGACTGCCCAACACGGTATTCATGGCCCTGCCGGGTATCGATGGCGAGGCATTGAAGATGAATCTCGACCGGGCGGGGATCGCCGTTTCCAGCGGCGCCGCATGCACCGCCGGCAGTACCGAGCCCAGTCACGTCCTGACGGCCATGGGCGTTGACCCGGGTGTCGCCCTTGGGGCGGTGCGTATCAGCCTCGGGCATGACAGTACGAAACAGGATATCGACGCCCTGGTCGATGCCCTGGGTCGCCAGCGTCAGGCGCCGGGTGACGATTCACTGCTGGCGTGGGGCTGAAACGATGGTAGGCACGGTGTCACGTGGGTCACAAACAGATATCTGCGCGCCATGCTAAGATTGATCAACAAATTTATTGAATTACGAGGTGACACTTATGGCAGTGCGGCTTACCGAGAGGGCGGCGGAGCACATCAAGAAATCGCTGACTAAGCGCGGCGGCGGCCTCGGCCTGCGCGTCGGCGTCAAGACCTCCGGGTGCTCCGGCTACGCCTACAAGGTGGACTTTGTCGATGATGTCGGCGCCGACGATACGGTCTATGAGGTCCACGGCGTGAAGCTGGTGGTTGATCCCAAGAGCCTGGTGTTTCTCGATGGCATGGAGGTGGATTTTGTCCGCCAGGGCCTCAACGAGGTGTTCCAGTTCAACAATCCCAACATCAAGGAACAATGTGGCTGCGGCGAGAGTTTTAATATCTGACGCCGTCGCGCGCCCTGCGTTCAGAGCGACAGCGGACCGCCTGTTTCCCGCAAGTCCAGCGATTTTCATTACCTGACACCCGTTTCCGCCGGCCTGCGATGCGGCATGGGCGTGGCGCAGGCCACCGCTCCGTTGCCGCTGTATGGGCATGATTTGGCGGCAATACTGTTTTATCTTTATGATTTTTCATATAATCATACGGTTACATGACGTTAACGATACCTAGTGTGGAGCTAAGAATGGCGATTGAACGTACTCTCTCGATAATCAAACCGGATGCCGTGGCCAATAATCATATCGGCGAGATTATCCGGCGCTTCGAATCCAAGGGACTCAAAGTGGCGGCGGCAAGGATGTTGCAATTGGATAAGGCACGGGCGGGGGCTTTTTACGCCGTGCACAAGGAGCGCCCATTTTACCAGGAACTGGTGGATTATATGTGTTCCGGGCCGGTGCTGGTTCAGGTACTGGAGGGAAACGATGCGGTGAAACGGAACCGCGAGATCATGGGCGCGACTAATCCTAAGGACGCGGCGCCGGGCACGATCCGCGCCGACCTGGCGCAGAGCGTGCAGGAGAACGCCGTGCATGGGTCGGACAGTACGGAGACGGCGAAGGCGGAGATTGAATTTTTCTTCACCCCCGAGGATATATTCCCGCGCGGCTGATCATAGCGCCGCGGGGTTCGGGCCGACCGGGACGGCCCAGTGGTTTGACGCATCGGCACCCAGGCAGGTAATCATGCTGGACAGGGACCACACGGACAACAAGACCAATCTGTTATCGCTGACCCGCGGTGAATTGGCGGCCTTTTTCGCCACACTGGGGGAAAAGCCCTACCGCGCCACCCAGATCATGGGCTGGATGCACCAGATGGGGAATGTCGAATTCGACACCATGAGCAATCTCAGCAAGGGGCTGCGCCAGCGCCTTGCAGAGGTGGCCACGGTTGCACTTCCGGAAATCGTCATGGATCAGCTGTCGTCGGACGGCACGCGCAAGTGGCTGCTGCGCCTCGCTGACGGCAACTGCATCGAGACGGTATTCATTCCCGAAGAGGACCGCGGCACGCTGTGCGTGTCGTCCCAGGTGGGCTGCACCCTGAACTGCCGCTTCTGCGCCACCGGCTATCAAGGGTACAACCGGAATCTGGACAGCGGCGAGATCGTCGCCCAGATCTGGACGGCCTACAAATCCATGGGGGACACCGTCAAGTCCAACCGGCGCATTACCAACGTGGTGTTTATGGGCATGGGCGAGCCCATGTTCAACTTCGACAACGTCACCAAGGCCATCGACGTCCTGCTGGACGACTGGGGCTACGGGCTGTCCAGGCGCCGCGTTACGGTAAGTACCGCCGGTGTGGTCCCGGCCATCGACAAGCTGCGACAGGTGAGCGATGTCAGTCTCGCCATTTCCCTGCACGCCCCCGACGATCCGCTGCGGGACGTGCTTGTGCCGTTGAACAGGAAATACCCCATCGAGGAGCTGCTGGCGGCATGTCGGCGCTACGTGAGCGGCAAACAGGGCTCCCGAATCACCTTCGAGTACGTCATGCTGGATGGCGTCAATGACTCGCCGGCCCACGCCCGGGCGCTGATCGCTTTGCTCAGGGACGTACCGTCGAAGATCAACCTGATTCCCTTCAATCCGTTTCCCCTCGCGGGCTACACCCGTTCCAGCCCCGAGGCCATCGACCGCTTCCGCGATATCCTCATTAACGGTCACATCGTAACGATTACCCGCAAGACTCGCGGCGACGACATCAACGCCGCATGCGGACAACTGGCGGGTCAGATCGTCGACAAGACCAAACGGCGCATGCGTTATCTGCAACAGGGCGCCGGGGCGGCGCCATGAAACGCACGTTGACAGGGATGTGTACCGCGGCGGCTATCATCCTGTTGACGGCATGCGCCGGCCCCGAGACCAAAACCGGTTCCGATGGTCAGAATGACCCGGCCGTGGCCAACGCCAATCTGGGCCTGGCTTACATGGAGCGGGGCGAATATCAGGTGGCGTTGGACAAGCTGAAAAAGGCCTTGGAGATCAATCCCGATCTGCCCCAGGCCCATCATTACATCGCCATGGTGTATCAGAAGCTTGGCAACGTCGGTGATGCCGAGAAACACTTCGAACGTGCCGTGTCCCTGGACGGTTCCGATTCCGCGCTGCAGAACAACTACGGCATATTTCTGTGCCGGCAGGGGCGTTACAAGGAGGCTTTGCGCCATTTCCGGCGTTCGTTCGACGACGACAATTACTCCGCCAAGGACCAGGCCTATGAAAATGCCGGTCTGTGCGCCTTGCGCATTCCCGATAATGACCAGGCCGAACACTATTTTCGTCAGTCACTTCAGATAAATCCCAAGCGTCCCGAGTCTCTGTATCAGATGGCGTTGCTGGAACTCAGCACCGGTCACTATCTCCAGGCGCGGGCGTTCTTGCAGCGCTTGCATGACGCATCCCCGTATACGCCCCAGAGCCTGATGCTGGGTATCAAGGTAGAGCGCAAACTCGGCGACCAGCATGCCGTCGATCAGTATACGGAGCGGTTGAGAAGGGATTTCCCGCAAGCCGAGGAAACCAAGCAGTTGCTGGAGTCTCAGCACCCATGACCGACTCAGTGCGGCTGCAGGATGTCGAGGCTAGGCCTGCGCCGCCGCCTGCGGAGGCAGGGCCCGGCACGCGGCTGTCAGGGGCGCGCCAGGCAAAGAACCTGACGGTCGCCAAGGTATCCCAGCAGCTGCATCTCGACCCGCGCCTGGTGGTCGCCTTGGAGAACAATGATTATGATCACCTCCCCGAGCCCATCTATGTCAGCGGTTATCTGCGCAATTACGCCCGTCTGCTGGGCCTCTCCGAAGAAGAGATCGTGGGCGCATATCAGCAGCTGGACAGGCCTTCACCGCCCATACTGTCAGAGCTGACGCGCAACGCCCCGCGCCGCCCGGCCGTCAACCAGTCGCTGATTCAATGGGGCGCGGTTGCCGTTGTAGTTATCGGGCTGATCGTGTTTGGTTGGCAGATGAGCGCTAAACAGGCGCCGCCGGCTGTCTCGGATCGGTTCGCCGATGCGGCGCCCGCTGCCGTGAAGGCGGTACCGCACGCGGCCGCCGCGCGCGGCGTTTCCAAGACTGAAGCGCCGCGCGCGGCGGCCATGCCCGGCCCCGTCAACGGGAAAGGCGCCGCCGCTCCGGCGCCGGTGGCCGCGCAGGCCGTGGCGCAACCCTCCACCCCGGCGGTGGCCAATGCCGACGCGGCCGAAGCCCCGCCAAACCCCGCCGCCACCCTGGCCCTGCACTTTGTGGACGCTTCGTGGGTGGAGGTGACCGATGCCACCGGGGAGCGGGTCTTCTACGATCTCGGAGAAGCCGGTCAGACGCGCACTGTCCAAGGCTCACCGCCGTTTACTGTCTTGTTGGGGTACTCACCCGGGGTGTCTATCGAATACAATGGGGTGGCTTTTGATCAATCACGCTTCACCAGCCGTAACAACGTGGCGCGGTTCACCATCGGGCGCTGAATAGCGATCCCGGACGGGCAATGGTTTTGCCCATGGCCGAGTAGGGCGTGGCGGTGTGCGGTGGGCAAAGATATCGTTTTGGCAACCAGAAAATCTATTCAGCCTTGAAGACCATCCAAGCCGTCCGCGGCATGAACGACATCCTGCCGGAGGAGACCCCTTACTGGCATCTTCTGGAGGACACTGTCCGTGACACCTTTACCTCCTATGGGTATGAGGAAATCCGTTTTCCCATGGTGGAACAGACGGCGTTGTTTGCGCGCAGCATCGGTGAAGCCACCGACATCGTTGAGAAAGAGATGTATACCTTCGCCGACCGTAATGGGGACTTGCTGACCCTGCGGCCCGAGGGTACCGCGGGTTGTGTGCGCGCCTGTCTGGAGAACGGTCTGCTGCGCCAGCACGAACAGCGACTGTGGTACTGCGGACCCATGTTTCGACACGAGCGGCCGCAGAAAGGCCGCTATCGCCAGTTCCATCAAGCCGGGGTGGAGGTATTCGGCCCGTCCGGTCCCGATATCGATGCCGAGATTATTCTCCTGGCCAAGCGGGTATGGGCGCGCCTTGGTCTTGACGGCCTGTCCCTGCAGCTCAATTCCCTGGGGACGCCGGAGGTGCGCGCCCGCTACCGCGCGGCATTGGTGGCGTATCTAGAAGATCACCAGGGGCGGTTGGACGAAGACGGCCGCCGCCGTTTGACCACCAATCCGCTGCGTGTCCTGGACAGTAAGAACCCGGATATGCAGGAGGTGATTCAAAACGCACCCCTGATCAATGACTACCTCGATGAAACGTCTGTGCGGCACTTCGACAGGCTTCGCGAACTGCTCGCTACCGCCGGCGTTGCCTTCACCGTCAACCCCCATCTGGTACGCGGGCTGGATTACTACGGAAAGACGGTATTCGAGTGGACAACCACACTTCTGGGCGCGCAGGGGGCGGTATGCGCAGGCGGCCGTTACGACGGCCTGGTGGAGCAATTGGGCGGGCAGGCGATGCCCGCGGTGGGGTTCGCCATGGGGTTCGAACGCCTCATTGCATTATTGATGGCCAGGGGGCCGGCTGTGCACGCCCCCCCGTGGGCATATATGATCGTTGTCGGGGATAACGCCGAGGCCCGGGGTTTGCTGCTGGCCGAGGCATTGCGCAGCAGATTCCCGGGCGCCGTTCTCAAATTGAATTGCGGCGGCGGCAGTTTCAAGAGTCAGTTCAAGCGGGCGGACAAGAGCGGCGCCGAGCTGGCGCTTATCATCGGCGAGGAGGAGGCAACCAACGGCGAGGTTGCGATAAAATTCCTTCGCCAGGAGCGGCCACAGATGACCGTATCCGTGGATCAGATCGGCGACACCTTGGCGGGGCTTGCGCACGGTGTCTCTAAACAGTGACTTTGGATATTTGCAGCGAGAATCTTTTATGAGCGTCTATCAGACAGAAGAAGAACAAGTCGAGGCCATCAAGGCGTGGTGGAAGCAATATGGCAAGTCCATCATTGCCGGTCTGATCCTCGGAGGGGCCATCCTGGCGGGCACGAAATTGTGGGTAGGCCACCAACAACAAGAGGAAGCGGCCGCTTCGACACAGTACCAGGTCTTGCTGGATGGCCTGGAGAACGACAAGCAGGATCAGGTGCTCGAGCATGGCGCGGTGTTGGTGGATCAGTACCCCGGCACACCCTATGCGGCCTTGGCGGCGCTTGCCATGGCCAAGGTAAAGGTTGACCAGGGTAAATTGGACGCGGCTCACAGTCATCTACAGTGGGTCATCGATCACGCGAAACAGGCCGACATGAAGCGTATAGCCACGCTGCGGCTGGCCAAGCTGCAGTTTGCCCAAGGCAAGGGAGGTGACGCCCTGACGCTGCTTGGCAGCACCGACCCAGGCAGCTTCAAGGCCCCCTACGAAGAATTGAAGGGGGATATTTATACCCAGCAGGGCAAAACCGTATCGGCGCGCAGCGCCTATGAAGCGGCCATCGCCGCCTTGCCCGAGGGCGCTGACCGCACTTACCTGAAGATGAAGCTGGAGAACCTCGGGGCGAAGGCTGCCTCGTGATGCGTATTATCTTCGTTTTAATGCTGGTGTCTGTAATCGTCGGCTGCGGCAGCGGCGCGGATAGCGTCAAACCCACACCCTTGACGCCTATCCAGACCAGCGCGGTCGACGTCTCATCGGCATGGACCAGGAGCGTCCCCTATTCGGTCCCGGACCACTTCGCCGCCATCAAGCCGGCTCTGACCGATCATATGATTTATCTGGCGGACCCCGACGGGCGTATAACGGCCCTGTCGTCGGACAAGGACGAGATCGTGTGGCGGCGGCGCATGAAGGCACGGATCACCGGCGGGTTGAAGTACGGTGCCGGCATGCTGCTCGCGGGCACGACATCCGGTGAAGTCCTTGCCCTGCAGGCCAGCGACGGTGCGCTATTATGGCGCCGCCAGGTCTCCAGCGAGGTATTGTCCTCGCCGGCGATCGCCGGCGGCATCGTTGTGGTGCGCGCCCTGGATGACACGGTGTTTGGTCTGGATGCCCACAGCGGAGAGCAGCGTTGGGTATACAAACGAAATACCCCGCCGTTGTCGCTTCACGGTGCCAGCATGCCGGTAATCAGCGGTGACAAGGCTATCATCGGTCTGGCGGACGGGGCGCTGGTGGCCTTGGGATTATATGATGGGCAGCTGATTTGGGAGACCCAGATCGCCGAGCCCAAGGGACGCTCTGAGTTGGAGCACTTGGTGGATATCGACGCCGACCCGGTGGTGGTGGATGGCACCGTGTATACCGTGACGTACCAGGGTCACGCCGCGGCGGTGGATATACAGACGGGGCGGCAGCTGTGGAGCCGCAACTTTTCCGCCTATGAGGACCTCAAGGCGGCCGGGGATGACTTGTTCGTGGTGGATGACAAGGGAAATATCTGGGCCCTGGACCGCGCCACCGGCGCGACACTTTGGAAGCAGGACAAATTGACCTATCGCCGCATATCCGCCCCGGCCATCATTGACGGGTATCTCGTTGTCGGTGATTTTGAAGGATACGTGCACTGGTTGGATATCGCCTCGGGTTTTATTGTCGGGCGTTATCGGGTGGGTGATGAGGGTGTTACGGTATCGCCGTTCAGCGACGGAACCCATGTATACGTGCTTACCGACGACGGTAAGCTCGTGGCACTGCAGGTATCGAAGAGATAGATTTAAAGATCTAAAGATTAAAAGATTGAAAGAGGGGGGAGAGTTGCGGTCACGCATGCTCCTCGAAGACCCTTATAATAGTCTTTTAATCTTTCACTCTTTCAATCTTTGCCCCTGACCTATTATGCAACCCGTGATCGTCTTATGTGGCCGCCCCAACGTCGGGAAGTCCACGCTGTTTAACCGCCTGGTGCGTGATCGCACCGCCCTGGTGGCGGACGTGGCCGGTCTGACCCGGGACCGGATTTACGGCGTAGGCAAGATCGGTGACAAACCGTATATGGTGGTGGACACCGGGGGACTGGTAAGCGGCAAGGGTGAACTGATTCAGCAATTGTCCGCCCAGCAGGTTTCGAAGGCGATTCAGGATGCCGATGCGGTATTGTTCATCGTCGACGGCCGCAGCGGCCTGTCCCTGGAAGATGAACACATCGCCGTCCAACTGCGCAGTCACGGCAAGCCCTTATTCCTGGCCGTCAACAAGACCGAAGGCCTGCCCCTTGATGTGGTGTGTGCCGATTTTCATGGCCTGGGACTGGGTCCGGTTTTCCCCGTCTCCGCCGCCCACGGCCAGGGCGTCCATGCATTGATGGATGCGGTGCTGGAGACCTTGCCCGATACCACCGTCGAGGAAGTCCATCAAGATCGGATCAAGATCGCCGTCGCCGGGCGCCCCAACGTAGGCAAATCCACGTTGACCAACCGCATTCTGGGTGAGGAGCGGGTGGTGACCTGTGATGAACCGGGGACCACCCGGGACAGCATCTACATACCCTTTGAACGCCGGGACCGCGCTTATATCCTCATCGACACGGCGGGTGTACGCCGCCGCGCCCGGCTTAAGGAGATGGTGGAGAAATTCAGTGTCTTGAAAACCCTGCAGGCGATAGAGGCAGCCAATGTCGTGATCCTGGTGCTCGATGCCCGGCAGGAAGTCGGCGACCAGGACGCCAAGCTGCTGGACACGGTTTTGGACAGCGGCAAGGGTCTGGTGATTGCGGTCAACAAATGGGACGGTTTGAGCCATGATCAGCGCTTTGTCATAAAGGACACCCTGCAGCGTAAACTGGCGTTTTTTACCCATGCGGAAGTGCACTATATTTCCGCCCTGCACGGCAGCGGCGTGGGCACCCTGCTGGACGCCGTGGACCGTGCCTACGACGCCACCATGCGGCGTTTCCCGACCCCCCAATTGACCAAGCTTCTGGAAGAGGCGGTGACCCGCAATCCGCCGCCCCTGATCGCCGGCAGGCGCATCAAATTACGCTACGCCCATCAGGGTGGACAAAACCCGCCGGTTATTGTTATTCATGGCAATCAAGTGGCGTCCGTCCCCGATACCTATCGGCGCTATCTTGCCAATTATTTTATACAGGCCCTGGGTCTGCAAGGAACGCCCCTGCGCATGGAATTCAAACAGGGTAAAAATCCCTACAGTGATAAGGGCGGCGCACGCCACGGCACACGGCGCCGCGCCCGCTGACGCCGCGTTGCATAACATGGACCCTGCGGCCGCGGACCAAGTGAATAATGACTGATACGACGTTTAAAACCGGGATTTCGCGGCACATCTGGGATACCAAGTACAGGTATCGTGACGGCGGAATCGCCTATGACGCCACCATACACGATACCTGGTACCGCATCGCCCACGCCCTGGCGGCCAATGAATCCGGTGATCCGGCGTCGTGGCAGTCGGCGTTTTACAATGCGCTGCGCGATTTTTACTTTCTGCCCGGCGGTCGTATTCAGGCGGGGGCCGGCACCAAGCATCGCGTGACCCTGTTCAACTGCTTTGTCATGGGCATCGTCAATGACTCCATGGAGGCCATCTTTGAGGCCCTGAAAGAAGGGGCCGTCACCATGCAGCAGGGCGGCGGTGTCGGCTACGACTTTTCCACCCTGCGGCCGCGCGGCGTCATCGCCCACAGCGTGGGCAGCGTGGCCTCGGGACCGGTGTCCTTCATGCGTATCTGGGACAGCATGTGCGCCACGGTATTGTCCACCGGCGCACGGCGCGGTGCGATGATGGCCACCCTGCGCTGCGATCACCCCGACGTGGAGGAGTTTATCGACGCCAAGCGCGAGGCCGCCCAACTGCGGCATTTCAATCTGTCCGTGTTGATCAGTGATGAATTCATGCAGGCCATACACGACGACGCCCAATGGGCCCTGGTATTCCCCGCGTCGCAGCTCGACGAGGGTGGTGCCGCCGGCGCAGGAGACATGGTGAATAAGCACTGGCCGGGGTTTGACCACCCGGTGCCGTGCCGCGTGCTGCGCCGCGTGCGTGCCCGCGACCTGTGGTCGAGGATCATGCGCGCCACATACGATTACGCCGAACCCGGTGTACTGTTCATCGATCAGATCAACCGTCTCAATAACCTCTGCTATCGGGAACGCATCAGCGCCACCAACCCGTGCGGAGAAATCCCGCTGCCGCCCTACGGGGCGTGTAACCTGGGGTCCATCAACCTGACCAAGTATGTGGTGGATCCCTTTTCCGCCAGTGCGCATCTGGACATGGACGGCGTGCGCGGCGTGGCCCGTACCGCCGTGCGCATGATGGATAATGTCATCGACGTGTCCCGCTTTCCCCTGGAGGCGCAGCAGCACCAGGCCGCGGGCAGCCGGCGCATCGGCCTGGGCATGACCGGTCTGGCCGATGCCCTCATCATGCTGGGAATCAGGTACGATACTGCCAAGGCGCGCAACACGGCCGCCATGGTCATGGGCGAGATCTGTCACACGGCGTACCGTATGTCCATTGAGCTGGCCCGAGAAAAGGGGCCGTTTCCGTTTTTTGACCGGGACGCCTATCTGGCGGGCGCCTTCATCAAGACGCTGCCGGAGGACATCCGCGCCGGCATCGCGCAATTCGGTATCCGCAACAGTCACCTCACCGCCATCGCCCCCACCGGCACCATCAGCCTGCTGGCCAATAACGTCTCCAGCGGGTTGGAACCGGTATTCGCCTATCAATTCCGACGCCGTGTGCTGGAGTTGGACGGCCGCTACACGGAGTACCAGTTGGTCGACTACGCCTATCAGCTGTGGCGTTCTATGAACGGCGATGCGCCGCTGCCGGCGGCGTTCATCGACGCCCACGGCGTGGCCCCGGAGATACATCTGGAGATGCAGTCCGCCCTGCAGCCCTATGTGGACAGTGCCATCTCCAAGACCATCAATGTCCCGGAAAACTACGGCTTTGAGGCCTTCAAGGACCTGTATCAAAAGGCCTATGACAAAGGCCTCAAGGGCTGCACCACCTTCCGCAGCAATTCGATCACCGGCGCCATTCTGGCGACCGGCAGCGAGTACGCCGAATCACACCATTGCTGCAGTTTGGAGAGGGAGGCGGACTAAATAAATAGTCGCTGGTCGCAGGTCTCAAGTCCCAGGTCAAATGAACAGATTTTGAATTTGTGACTTGCGACCTGAGACCAGTTATTTATTTCCCCGCAGTTTCCGATCCCGCCAAATCCTGTTCGAACACCACGTCGCTGGGAAAGAACAACTCCGGATTGACCATGGTGTCGTTGAGACTGACGCCCCAGTGGGTATGGGGGCCGGTGGCGCGGCCGGTCATGCCGATGTAGCCGATGACCTCGCCGCGATTCACCTGCTGGCCGGGTTTTACCGCGATCTTGCTCATATGGCAGTACATGGTGACCAGTCCCTGACCGTGGTCCAGCAGTACCGTGTTGCCGTTGAAGAAGTAGCTGCCGGTGGCGACCACCGTGCCTGCGGCGGGTGCGTGGATTGGCGTGCCGGCGGGGGCGGCGATGTCCACGCCGGTGTGGGGATTGCGCGGCTGGCCGTTGAAAATGCGCCGCAGGCCGTAGGGGCTGCTGACCACGCCGTGGACAGGCACCATGAAGTTCAGCTCGCCGCGCCGTTGCGGGCTCCAGTGGGACAGGGCTTTGTCGATTTCCCTGCGTTCGCGGTGGATGCGTCGCAGATCGGCGGGCGTGGGGTTGACCTTGCGTTTGTCCTTGAGCGTGATGCGCTCGGTAGCGTAGTGTTTGTCATGGACTTCAAAGTTCACCGTAGTGCGCTTTGTCCCGGCGTGCACGCTGATGTGCTGCGCGCCCGGTTTCGTCCCCAGGGGAATCCCCACCACCGCCTGCCAGCGATTATGATCGTGCAGCACCATGACGCGCTTGTTCTCATAGGTGACGGTGGGATCCGGCCCGCCCGTGGCGTCAAGCGCGACCACGGCGATGCCGCCGGGTACTGCATCCACGCGCGGCACGCCCATGGACCATGACGAGCACGGAATCATGAACAGCAGACAATACAGCAGGGCCTTTGCGGGGCGGTGATTCATCATGGGTCAATCGTCGTCGTATGTCTCTATAACGTTGCACAACAGGCGGCCTTTAGCCAGGCGCGTCTGTATCTGCTGCCCCGGCGTCACCTGCGCGGACGATTTTACCACCTGCCGGTCAGGCTCGCGCAGCACGATGGCATACCCCCGGGACAGCGTCGCCAGCGGACTGACGGTGTCCAGTGCGCGCATCACCGCGGCCAGGTTTTGCTGCCGGGTGCGCAGGGCCACGCGCAGGCCCATGATAAGCCGGTGGTGCAGGTCCGTATAATCAGCCTGGAGACGGCGCAGTCCGGGCAGAGGGGAATGACGCTGCAGCCGTGCCGATATCTCAGCGAATCGCGCGCCGCCGTGGCGCAGCTGCGACCCGATGGCGCGGTGCATGCGTTGATCTATTTCATCCAGGCGCTGGGACTGGAGACGCAGGCGCTGCCCGGGGTGTTGCTGCGCCAGGCGTTTGTTCAGCCAATGCGTCAACTGGCGGCTGTTTTCCACACGTCCCGTGACCAGGGTGGTGAGGCGCCGGCGCAGTGTGTCAACCGACTTTGACAGCTGCGTGCGATCGGGACACACCAGGGCCGCGGCAGCGGAGGGCGTCGGGGCGCGTTGATCGGCAACGAAGTCGGCGATGGTGAAGTCCACCTCATGGCCGATGCCGGTCACCACGGGGAGGGTGCAGGCGTGGATGGCGCGCGCCACCTCCTCTTCATTGAAAGCCCACAGGTCTTCCAGGGAACCGCCGCCGCGGGCAAGCATCAACACGTCGCACTCGTTGCGCCGATCGGCAAGGGCGATGGCGGCGGCGATCTTGTGACCCGCGCCCTGCCCCTGCACGGGCACCGGGTAGACCAACACCGGCAGGGCCGGAAAACGGCGCTTGAGGACGGTGAGGATGTCGCGGATGGCGGCGCCGGTGGGGGAGGTGATGACCCCCAATTGGCGGGGAAACGGCGGTAGCGGTTTTTTGTGGTCGGCATCGAACAGGCCCTCGTTGAACAGGCGCTGCTTCAATGCCTCAAAGGCGCGGCGCAGGGCGCCGTCGCCGGCCTCTTCCATGTGCTCGGCAATGAGCTGGAAATCGCCGCGCGGTTCGTAGAGGCTGACCCGTGCCCGTACCAGCACCTGCATGCCGTCTCTGGGTGTAAACGGCAAGTGGTTGTTTCGCGTCCGGAACATGGCGCAGCGTACCTGGGCCGCGGCGTCCTTCAGGGAGAAATACAGGTGTCCCGAGGAAGGACGCGCCAGGTTGGAGATCTCGCCTTCCACCCACAACAGTGGCAGTCCGCCCTCCAGTAATTGACGCGCCTCGCGGTTCAGCTGCGAGACGCTGTAAATCACCCGCAGCGTCTGCGCCTGGCCGGGGCTGGATGACTGGAGACCGGACATGGAAGCGTATGGTAGTTTGCTGATCGGGGCTGTATGGGGTTGTCGCTTATTGTAGCGCCTCGTGTACCCGTTTGACACCGGTGATATAATGCGTCATTTAACCTGCCCAGCCGGATTTTGCCTATGCGTATCAGCCAAGAGGCCCTGACATTCGATGACGTGCTGCTGCTCCCGGCGCACTCGAAGGTGCTTCCTCACGAAGTCGTTTTAAAGACCCAACTGACCCGGGAAGTCAGCCTGAGTCTGCCCTTGGTGTCGTCGGCCATGGATACCGTGACCGAGGCGCGTCTCGCCATCGCCATGGCCCAGGAGGGCGGCATCGGTATCGTGCACAAGAACATGACCATCGAGC
>CAYXAX010000006.1:0-34363 GCA_964463055.1 uncultured Gammaproteobacteria bacterium
CCATACCACCCAGTTTTGAAATCATCTAAATCTGCCTGCATTAGTTTAATTCCTATGGCATATAGCATTGAGTAGACAGCCATTGGCTTTGTTATAACACAGCCTATGGCTGTATATTAATACAGCAGATCGCTTTAACATATTGATAAATTAATTATTTATTTGTTGGCCGTGTAAAAATACAGTCTTTCCGCGAATATCCAGCCTTACTATTGGCCTTCGCCTCACCACTCCAAGATACCAGCATCTCCAATGAATCTAGAAGACAAAAACATACATCCCATAGATAACTTTTTCTTGTGATCTAGTGAAGAACAGAGTTAACAAACCGATGCGGAATTATTCTTGGAATTATGTTTATTAAGCGTGTCTTCATCTTATCAAATTTTCAGACACTTCCGAATCTCCTCCGGCAGTGCCCCACTAGTACGCAGTGATCGCAACGTGACTCCATCATTACGTTTGGAAAATTTCTTCCCTTTCTCATCGAGTATAAGCCGGTGATGGGCGTACTCGGGCACGGGCAGCCCCAGCAGTTCCTGCAGTACGCGCTGGATGTGGGTGGCGTGGTATAAGTCCTCACCCCGGGTGACGAGTTCGATTTCCTGCAGCGCATAGTCAACGACTACTGCGAGGTGGTAGCTGGCCGGCAGTTCCTTACGCGCCAGCACCACATCACCGAGAAGGTGGGGCTGCACTCGCTGCAGGCCATGCTCTCCGTTCGGTCCTCGCCCATGTTCGTCAAAATGAATCGCTGTCCCTATATGTTCACCAGCCTTGGCGATGTCGAGCCGCAGGGCGTAGGGCTCCCGCTTCATGCGTTCCGCTCGTTCATTAGTCGATAGTGCGCGGCAGGTACCGGGATAAAGCGGTCCTTCCGGCCCGTGGGGCGCGTCGACGGCGCGGGCGATCTCCTCGGCGATCTCCCTGCGGGTGCAGAAGCAGGGATACAACACGCCCATTTCATCGAGCACGGCAAGCGCGGCGGCATAGTCGTCGAAGTGATCCGACTGCCTGCGCACCGGCGCCTCCCACTTCAGGCCGAGCCAGGCGAGATCCTCTAATATTGCCGCTTCGTATTCGGGGCGGCAGCGGGTCCGATCGATGTCCTCGATTCTCACCACGAAAGTACCCCCCGCCGCACACGCGATCTCGTGGGCGGTCAGGGCCGCGAAGGCGTGGCCGAGGTGGAGATAGCCGGTGGGGCTGGGTGCGAAGCGGGTTTTCATTTATGGCGAAGCGGGGGTAGCTGGTACCACGTTCTTTCTCAGGCGTTGGGAGTATCTTGTCTTGACACCCGGCGGAACTAACCATGTATGCGCCTATAATATCCGGCCGCCTGCTCTTTAGGAAGATGACTGTCCTCGCCCAATGAGGTCTTGTAACAGGCCATCAACATTGTGCTCGGATGTGGCGACAACGGCTATGGTCCTCACCTTCCCTTATCTGCAAGGGAAGTTATGCCAGCTCGATTAGACACTCGAGTACAGCCCGGCGCCGCACACCACCATACTCAGGGCATACCGGCGTATGATGCGACAATCGCGGGTATATCCGTGTGGGATGGCGCGGCATAATCCATTGACATCATGATGTTCAAGATGACTATGGTCACAATGGAACACACGAACAACCTCCTGGCCCACGACCGATCGTCGGACCCCTTGCTGGCCATCCGGGCCATGGCCAGCCAGACCAACCCCAATGCAAGCGCGACGCAAAGATAGCGGTATCCGGTGTATCCGCTGATAGTCAACATCAGCGCGGCCATGATAAAGGCCGGGATATAGCCCATGATGTGCCTTTTCGTGGCAGGCACTCCCCGCTTCAACGGATGCACGGGAATTACCGCAGCGGCGTAATCATCCAATCGGTAGATGGCGATGGCGTAGAAGTGCGGCATCTGCCATAGGATGAAAATCGAAAGCAAGATGACCGCGCCCGCATCGAAGTGGTTGCTCACCGCACAATACCCCGCCACGGGGGGCGCGGCACCCGCCAGGCTGCCGATCAATGGTGCGTGCACGGAGCTGCGCTTCATATACAGGCTATAGACAACCACATAGATAACAAAACCGACCGCCACGATGGCGGCGCATAATATGTTGGCTGTCGCCGCGAGCACCGCCAGGCCGCCTGTGCCAAGTACGGCGGCATAGACGACTGCGGCGCGCGGGGACATCAGTCCCTTGGCAAGGGCGCGGCTGCGCGTGCGGGACATTAGCCGGTCCACGTCTCTGTCCACATAGTTGTTCAGTACACAGCCGGACGCGACAACAAGGGATATGCCCATGATCGTCGACAGTAACAGCGGGATGTCAACATGACCTCTGGAGGCGAGAAAAAATCCGCCTGCGATGGCGATCATATTGGCGGCCGTTATCCCCGGCTTGGCGATGTGAAAATAATGCTTGATCACTCGGGCATGCCCTACGTCAAGTTGGCGTTGAGGTGATACATGATCCATAGGGTCCCGCCAATGGCCAGGGTCATGATCAGTACGGCAAACAGCACCGCCAGGACATTCCAGCGCGCCCGTGATGAGGTGTCCATGTGAAGGAAATAGCGCAGGTGCACCAGAATCTGCACGGCGGCCGCGGCGAATATGACGATCAGCGTGGCGGTACGGGACATCCCACCATTCATCACTAACCAGAACGGAACCGCGGTTAATACGAGGGCGAAAACGAAGCCCGTGGTATAGGACTTGAAAGTCCCCCTGCCCGCACCGGCGCTGTCGACTGATGTCTGTGTCTGATGCATTACATGACCCCCATCAGGTAGACGACGGTGAACACGCCGACCCATACGATATCCAGAAAGTGCCAGAACATGGCCAGGCGCAGCAGCCGCGATCGAACGGGTGCGGTCAGTCCCTTGGTGATTACCTGCCCCATCATGACCACCATCCAGATAAGGCCAAAGGCCACGTGGGTGCCGTGGGTGCCCACCAGGGTAAACACCGCCGAGAGGTAGGCGCTGCGGGACGGACCGTCGCCATCGCGGACCATCCTGTGGAATTCATTGATTTCCATAGAAATAAAGCCGAGGCCCAGAAGGAAGGTCAGCACCAGCCCCGCCACCACCAAGCGCTGTTTACCATCGTGCACGGCGAGCATGACCAGGCCATAGGCCGCGCTGCTGAACAGCAGAAACAGGGTCTCGCCGAAGGTGTAGGGCAGACTGAACAGATCCTTCCCGCTGGGTCCGCCGGCGTAGCTGTGACTGAGCACTGCGTAGGTCGCGAACAGTGACGCGAACAGGATGAGGTCGGTCATGATGTAAATCCAGAAACCGAATGCCTTGCTGGCATCCTCATCGTGGTGCGTCGCTTCCCTGTCAGGCAGGGCTTGGCCGGCCGTTGCCGCGCTTGTCATCACTTAGTCCTCCAGTGAAGAATTTGCGTGGCCTGCACCTTCTGTCGGGTACGGCTCGAAACGGCGGAGGCACTTCGACAACGCTGGAGGCGCTCATTCTCGATCCGCTCCACCTCCGCGGCGGAAATGACGTATTCCGTATCGTCGTCCATGGACCGGGCGATTACCGTGGCAAGGACGCCCATGGCGCCGAGCGCGGCCAGCCACCAGATATACCAGATCATGGCGAAGCCGAAAATGAATGTCAGGACACCGATGACGAACCCTGCGGCGGTGTTCTTGGGCATGACAATGTCGTGATACCGGTCCGGCGGCTGATAGGTCATGCCCTTTTGCTTCATGTCCATAAAGGCATCGATGTCATGCACGGCGGGAATTACGGCAAAGTTGTAGACAGCGGGCGGCGATGATGTCATCCATTCCAGGGTGCGACCGCCCCATGGGTCGCCGGTCAGGTCACGGGCGGCATGGCGGTCCCTGATGCTGACAACCAATTGAACGATCTGAAAGATGATGCCAAGAAGAATCACAGCGGTGCCAATGGCGGCGATGACCAGATAGGGGTGCCAGGCGGGATTGCTGTAGTGCTCCATGCGCCGAGGCATGCCCATGAAGCCAAGCACATACAAAGGCATAAAGGCGAGATAGAAGCCAATCAGCCAGCACCAGAACGCCCGCTTGCCCCATTGCTCGTTCAGGGAGAAGCCGAATGCCTTCGGGAACCAGTACGAATAGCCCGCGAACAATCCGAACAGGGTGCCCGGGATCAGCATGTTGTGGAAATGGGCGACCAAGAACAGGCTGTTGTGGAGCACGAAGTCGGCGGGCGGCATGGCCAAAAGGACCCCCGTCATACCGCCGATGGCGAACGTGGTAAGGAACCCCAGTGTCCAGTACATCGGGGTCGTGAATCTCACCCGCCCGCGATACATGGTGAAGAGCCAGTTGAACATCTTCACCCCGGTGGGGATGGCGATCAACATGGTGGCAATACCGAACGCCGCGTTGACATCGGCGCCGGCGCCCATGGTAAAGAAATGATGCAGCCACACGGAGAAGGACAGTACCGTGATCGCGGCGGTGGCGAAGACCAGTGACTTATAGCCGAACAAGCGCTTTCCCGAGAATGTTGCAACCACCTCGGAAAACACGCCGAAGGCCGGCAGGATCAGAATATAGACTTCCGGATGCCCCCAGATCCAGAACAGATTGACATACATCAATGCATTGCCGCCCAGGGTACTGGTGAAAAAGTGCATGTCCAGATAGCGGTCCAGCGTTATCAGCGCAAGGGCAACGGTCAGGACCGGAAAGGCGAAAACCATGAGCACGGTGGTGAACAGGGTGGTCCACACGAAGATCGGCATGCGCATGAAATTCATCCCGGGAGCACGCATCATCATAATCGTGACGAAAAAATTGATGCCCGTCATCAGTGAACCGATGCCGGCGATCTGAAAGGCCCATATCCAATAATCGACCCCCGTGCCCGGGCTGTACTGCCGCTCCGTCAGGGGTGCGTATCCCGACCACCCGGCCTTGGAAAACTCCCCCAAGCCGAGAGACACCATGACCAGTAAGGCCGCACCGACAGTCAGCCACAGGCTGATCGCATTCATGAAGGGAAAAGCGACATCACGGGCACCGATTTGCTGCGGCACGGCGATATTCATCAATCCGACCAAAAACGGCATGGCCATGAAGATGATCATGATTGTGCCATGAGCGCTGAAGAGCTGGTCGAAATGCTCAGGCGGCAAAAACCCGTGGGATGCGCCATCGGCCACGGCCTGCTGCGAGCGCATCAGGATGGCATCGGCGAATCCGCGCAGCAGCATGATGAGGGCCAGCACGATATACATGATGCCGATCCTCTTATGATCGAGGCTGGTCAGCCACTCCTTCCAGAGATATGTCCACTTTTTATGGTATGTGATCAACCCTATTATTATCACGCCCACAAGGAGTGATCCGATCACCGCGCCAATGACGATCGGCTTGTCGAAGGGAATTGCCGAAAGGCTCAGTCTTCCAACCATATCAATGCCTTCCCGATGCGATGCCGGCCAGCTGTTTTTGGTGCGACGCCACGTCCGATGCGTTGCGATACTTGTCCAGGATTTCGTCGAACAGATCGTGCCTGACCCATGAGAACGACGTCACGGGAACATCACTGCTCGGTTTTCTAAGCGCGTCATATCGGGCAAGATCAAGCTTTTCCGGCGAATGCTTGGTCTTTCTCACCCACCCATCGAATTGCTTTCTCGAGGTGACCAGCACCTTGAAGTTCATGTCAGCATAGCCGCGGCCGCTGAATTGCTGGTTCTGGCCGTGGTAAATACCGCGTTCGTCGGCCATGAGGTACAAGCGGGACTTCCTTCCCGCCATGGCGTAAATCTGGCTGCCGAGCCGTGGTATGAAAAATGACGTTACGACTGTATCGGACGTGATTTTCAACCTCACGGGCACCTTGACGGGCAACACAAGCTGATTGACGGCGGCGACGTTCTGTTGCGGATAGATGAAAAGCCACTTCCAGTCCAGCGCCACGGCTTCGATGTCGATGGGGCTGACGGCGGAATCGATGGGCTTGGAGGGGTCCAATTGATGGGATTTCACCCAGACCAGCGTCCCGAGGACGGCGACTATTGCCGCGGGAACCAGCCAGACCACCAGGTCGATCTTGTGTGAGTGACTCCAGTTCGGGTCATAGTCCCCCTTCGGGTCTGATGCCCTGTATCGGCGGGGAAACCACAGGGCCATGATGGTAACGGGAATAATGACGATCAGCATGAGCGCGAATGCCACGCCGATAACGTACAGTTCGGCGGCACCAACAGGTCCCTTGGGGTCCAGGAGGGCGATATCGCCGCACCCCGCCAAGGGGGCCGAAATGCAGAGCAAGGACACCCCGGCAATGATCTGCCTGACGCTTCTATTCATCGAGCCGTACCGATTTCCGCACCGCACTCCACGCGTGCTATATGGTGTATTTCAGGCGTGTTTATCCATTGGCCCGTCCTTTTCCTTCCGGTTCTCTCGAGCATGCCAAATTATCGACCGTGACAAAGATCCGCGGCTGGCGGGATTCTTTATTCCTGCAGAGACCGCCAGGTGAAGGTTGTGTGGTCTTGAGATACGGCGGGCGTGGTGATCGGGCATACTATCGGAGCCCAAGCGATATGCACTTCAACTATGACCTGCTCAAAGCATTGGCGTTTGAAGCCGTAAAAAACAGCAGCGGCGTCCATACTCCAAGCCCTTTTCCCCGCACGGCCTCGAGACCGGTACTTGAATGAATCAGACAGTCCTGATTCGGCCTGGTTCATATGAGGGTGTGAAAACGTGCATCCCCACCGACCGACCGGGTGCATCCGCACCAGATCTCCGTGATGGGTCGCCTTGGCGAGTCAGCGGCACACAGGCAGCGCCAATGATTCAAATATCCTGATATTTCAGTTAAACTCGCCCGATTACTAATAAATATTATTGACAGAGGGCTCGCCAAGCGCCGCCATGAAAGACAAGCACCCCATCATCGCCGTCACCGGCTCTTCCGGCGCCGGCACCACTTCTGTGCAGCATGCCTTTGCGGAGATCTTTCGCCGGCTCAATATCACCGCGGCCTTCGTGCATGGAGACGCCTTTTTCCGTTATAACCGCGATGCGATGGAAAAGGCCATCGACGAGTCCATCGCCCGCGGCAAGCCGGTAAGCCACTTTGGACCAGATACCAACCTGTTCGATGAATTGGAAGCCCTGTTCCGCGAATACTCGTCAACGGGCACTGGCAGGATACGACACTATATACAGGATGAAGAGGACGCTGCGCTGCATAACGTCCCGGCCGGCGAATTCACTGACTGGAAGCCTTTGCCGGAAGACAGCGACCTGCTTTTCTATGAAGGCCTGCACGGCGGTGTCGTCGCTTCCACCTGGACCCGGCGCCGCTCCAGCCCCGCTCACCTTCCGGCACACCAGCCCGAGCGGCGAAAAGGCGATCGCGGTATTGACGTCGCGCAACACGTCGACCTGCTCATTGGCGTGGTACCGGTAATCAACCTGGAGTGGATACAGAAAATCTATCGTGACTGCGGCAAGCACCAACGCACTGCGGAACAGGTCACATCCACCATATTACGCCGCATGAACGACTACATTAATTTCATCGTACCGCAGTTCTCTGTTACCGACATCAACTTCCAGCGCGTGCCGGTGGTCGATACCTCCAACCCCTTTGAACCTCAGGACGTGCCCAACGCCGACGAAAGTGTGGTCGTCGTTCATTTTCGAGATCCGAAGCGCCATGACTTCCCCGCGCTGATGAGAAATATTGACAGCGCCTTCATGTCACGCTCCAACACTATGGTGATTCCCGGTGGGGCGATGACACACGCGCTGGAAGTCATCTGTACACCGATTATCAGATCGCTGCTCTGAGCACCTTACAATCCGCGGATCGACGTCAGCCGCGGCCTCGTGCCTTACTGAAACCTCCCACAGAAGCGCTTTTGCATTATTGCGGGGCATGCACCCGCCTGGCGCACGATATCCGCGATCCATCACCAGTGCCCCCATATATAGCAATGCAAAGAGCGCGTGAAATGTTATTATAAAGGCCATCAACTGAACGCTTTCCGCATTCCTTCGCACGTACCGTGGAATAAGCCTTCCCAGCCTCTATATTCCACTTGGAGTGGTATTCAGTCATGACAGATTCGCTTTCATTTCACCGTCAAGGCGACAAACAGAATTCTCCGTTCTTCGAAGACTACCTGCAGCGCCTTCTTGAAGAACGTGACCGCGTGGGCCTCACCGACATGATCCAGCAGGTCGAGGCAATCATGCTGACCGTCGACCCGGGTCACTCCGTGCCGTACATAGGGGAACTGACTCTAATGACCCCCTATCACTACCTCGTCACCCTGGAGAGCGAGAACCACTGGACCCATATCCTTCGCATCGACATGAATTCCCCGGACATCCTGCTCCGGGAGGTCAAGGACGGACGGATACGAGGCATATTCCGCTCCCTGAACGAGGTGTACCCCATCGGCGCCGTCAAACCCAACAGCCGCTATATGGGCGAGATCCTGCGGGTAACCGACCTGCACAGCGTGGTGGCGCTGCAGAAACGGCGGGAATTCCGCTTTTTCTCACAGGACGAGATACGCAAGCTGGAACTGCCGGGCAATCTGGCCGTCGGCAAGCCATCCCCCTACACCCACAACATCGTGGCGTACATGGAGCGTTCCCCGGACGAGATGCGCGCGTATTCCCTGGGTATCAGCAACATACGCCCCGAAATCCAGGACGTTTACATGAAGGCCAAGACACGCCAGCAGGAACTCGGCATCGACGGCCTCATTCTGCCCATCGACCACCTCGCCACACGGGTGTACAGCCAAAACCGTGAGGTGGCAATACTCGAGTGGCTGTCCCTGTCCAGCTACTACTACTGGGGCTCCTACGATATCAAGGACCAGAATTCCTCCACCAACGTCACCAAGAGCACGCACTTCCCCATGGAGGCGCGAAGCCCGGCAAAGGTATTCACGGCCAACAACACACCTTATTTCGTCAATCACCTCGAAAATACGCCCTCACCCACGGAGACCTTCGTACGCAATTACGGACCCCGGCTGCACCACATCGCCTTGGGGGTCGCGGACGGCGAACATGACGGAACGGAGAATATTGAACATGTCGTCTCCCAGATTCGCGAAGAAGGGCGCGACTTTCTGCTCGACGTCATCGGATCAAAGCAGGAGGGTCTGAAGCAGATCTTCTCGAGCGCATCGGAGCACTCTTCCTTGATTATTGAATATGTACAGCGGTTTGGGAGCTTTGATGGCTTCTTTGCAAAACACAACGTTGCCAAATTGACTCACGCGGCGGGTGTTGAAGAAGAACTTCTCGAACTGGAGAAAAAGTCCAATTCCCGGACCTGATGACGCTGCATGACTTCTGAACACCAAAAATTGACTCCTGTCAGTCAGATGAATACGCCCTGCCCGAATGGAATATACAAGGAAAGACTTAATGTGGATTAGAACCACATGCCATCTTGAGTTCGAGATGGGTGACTCGACGCCGTTGATACTCATTCTTCGCCCCCGAAGCGGTATAAATCAATGGGTGTCGCGTGAATCCTATACCCTGTCAAAAAATGTTCAAGTGAATGAATATACGGACATCGCTGGAAATCTTTGTCAACGAATGATAGTCCCCGCTGGATATTTCTCCGTCAGCACCTCTGCTGATGTAATGACGTCAGACACCATCGATAAAGACCCGATGGCCTGCTTTGTCGAAATACAGAATCTCCCGGACTCGGCTCTGTTATACCTTCTGCCCAGCCGCTATTGCGAATCGGACAGATTCGGAAATCTTGCCCGTGAAATCGTGGATGGTGAACCGCTCGGCTACAGCCAGGTGGATAAGATCTGCCAGTGGATTCGAAACTATATTAGATATAACCCGGGTTCCAGCGTATTTCCGCTCTCCGCAGTCGAGGTAAATATGCAGGGTGAGGGAGTATGCCGCGATCTGGCGCACCTCGGCATTGCACTGTGCCGCGGCATCAGCATACCGGCGCGTCTGGTCGTTGGTTTTCTCTATGGGCTTGAACCCATGGATCTGCACGCATGGTTCGAGGCATACATCGGCGGCCGCTGGTATACGTTCGATCCCACTGAGAATGTGCTTCGTGGTGGACGGCTTGCCATAGCCTACGGGCGTGATGCGGCCGATGTGGCGATCTATCACCAGTTTGGTCCGCCCGCAATCTTCAGCAGCATGGATGTTCAAGTTGAATTACTTGACGACCCTCCCACATGAACATCGGACAATATAAATATTCCGAGCGACACTAAGTTGCACAGGCACCCAAAGCGGCCTATCCCGACATTAAATTCCCGCATTCACACCCATTGTGGTTCTTTCAAATCACAGAAACTTGACCCTGCCTAACAACATAAACTGGATTTTTCACTTTATACCTGACATCAACATGCGTGTCAGACACACAGGCGTTCCGGAGACACCATGAAAAACGTAAGAAAAGTTTCAAAAGTAATTGGCCAGATAGCCTATGGCGTAGTCAGCCTGGCTCTCCTGCTTATCAGCTTCATAATGATGGGCGTAGCGTTATGGGATGTCTGGAACGCGCTTCATGATAGGACAAAATTAGTGACTGCGCTTCTCGACTCAATCGGCTTCATCGTGATCGCGATGGCGGTCTTTGATGTATCAAAATTTCTGGTTGAGGAGGAAGTATTAGGAAGGACTGACGCGAAATCGCCCAAGGAGGAGAGGGAAAGGTTAACGAGATTTCTTGTGATCATCACCATTGCCGTCAGCCTCGAGGCCCTGGTGTTCATATTCAATTCCGCGAAAACGGACATCAGCACACTGATCTACCCAACATTTCTCCTGTTCGCCGATATATTAATGGTCATTAGCCTGGGCGTATACCATAAATTAACCAAAGAATCCGCACCTGCCAGCAGCGAATAGGAACACATATCCATCATCCATGAGAGCATGCTCAGCATGAGCTTACTGGCACCGATACTACTGACACCAAGGCCTGAATAATTTATCAAGCTGGAAAGCGTTACGAATCGAACTTATCCAACTTCACCGTATAGTTCATGATTTCGAGATGACCAACACTTGGCTGAGGCGCAAAAGTCATTTCTTCAAAGGCATCATGCTTACTGTAAAAAACCTTGTACTTCAAGATAAGGACTACGCCGTTGTAATTAGAGGATGTAATAACTCGCTTTAGATCGAAATGCTTTAAGTCTCCAAATTTCTCATGAATGCTTTTCAGGTGCTCTATCCACTGTTCAGGAGATATTTTCTGGTAGAATTGCGGTGAAAACTGCGACGCCGCCCTTTTGAAATCGTTGTTTTCAATGGCCAGGTAAATGGATTTTGCCTTTTGTATGGCCGCCCGTTCATCGCCGGATGCACCATGCCTTGAGCACCCCACGACGGCAATAAGCGCATATGCCAACAACGCAGTCCGGCAAGCAGCACTGAGAAGAGATTTTTTCATAGCATATATATTTCAAATTCACGCGGCCCGCTCATCTGATGACTTTTCCGAGCTGAGCCAGACGCCGCGCCTACAGATAAGCCGGCAATGAGCTATAGGCGGAATTTTTCATATTCAGCCACCGCATTATTATAGTGCGATTTCTCTTTGCCGCGGAAATTTATTATTTGGCAAAATGGACCTCAATAAATTGACTGGGCTCCCGATGACCTTCAGGGCCCCGTCGGGTCGACGAGCAAAGTCCGCTTATTTTTTCGGGGGGCTCGGTGAAGTTATGAGCGATGCTGCGACGCTGCGTACTGGACGTAATCGACAGTGTACTTCGGAAAATAAGACAATTATTCCTTCATCCTCGTGGAGTCTAGGTCTCCTCCAGAGTAATTTCCTTTGAGATCACCGCATGATTGTCCAGCCATTCCGTCACTCTTTCGAACGGTATCGGACGACTGATATGGTATCCCTGAGCGATATCACAGCCGAGATCGTTTAACGCCTGGAGTATTGATTCATTCTCAACACCCTCCGCAACCACCTTAAGCCCGATATTATGCGCAAGCTCTATGGTTGATTTAACGATAAGAAGATCATTGCCCTCATTCAACATCTCCATCACAAATGATTTATCAATCTTCAATTCCTTTGCCGGCAATTTTCTCAAGTAAGAAAGCGACGAATATCCGGTACCGAAATCGTCAATGGAAAGATGAATCCCGTGCTCGCACAGTGCCATGGCATTCTTCAGAGCACGTTCCGGATCATTCATGATGGCACTTTCGGTAATCTCCAGCGTCAACCATCGTGGCTCTGCATTGCTATCACGAATACATTCCGTGATTCTCTCAATCAGCAACATATCCTGCAGAAGACGTGCCGAGAGGTTTACAGCGACGCCGACGTTGTAACCCATTTCCCGCCATGCATGGGTATCGTGTATCGCACGCCTGAGGGTCCATTCCGTCAGGGGCCAGATCAAACCCGTATTCTCAGCCACATCGATGATGTCCTCCGGAGAAATAAATCCAAGTTGAGGATGATTCCATCGCAATAATGCCTCGAAGCCCACTACACCCGGCTCTGTTAGGCCCACTTTCGGCTGGTAATGCATCGTCAACTGAGACTCCGACATCGCCTGACGCAGGCCGGTTGAGATGTTCATACGCAGGGTGTTTTTACGTGTATATTCCGCCTCGTAAATTGACAGCTGTGCTCCTGCACGCTTGGCCTCGTACATGGCGGCATCCGCGTGTTTCATCAGGGTGGCGGCATCCTGCGCCTGTGCCGGATAATGTGCAATCCCAATACTCGCATCAATCTCGAGCGCCATACCGCTTACAACAAACGGCTGTTCCAGTGATGCCTGCAGGGTCTCCGCCAGCTTGCGACTGGCACGCATGTCCGGCTGGTCCGCCAGCAATATAGCGAATTCATCACCGCCGATCCTGGCCATGACCATGGCCTGCTTGGTACAGGCGACGAAGCGTTCCGCAATCTGAACCAGCACCTGGTCGCCGATGCCGTGCCCCAGGGAGTCATTGATTTCTTTGAATCTGTCGAGATCCAGCATCATCAAAGAGATGAACACACCCTCTCCATCATCCTCGCGCAGTTGGTCTTTCAAGATGCTATTGAGCAGATAACGGTTACCGAGTCCGGTCAGGGCATCATGGGTGGCCTGATATTCCAGCATCTCACGCTGGCGTACACGCTCAGTAATGTCCCGCACGAAAACGGTGTAAAGCCTTTCACCGTCCAACTCCATAGGACTCACACTCAATTCGATCGGAAATCTCGAGCCGTCCGCCCTCTTCGCCTGTCGCTCGACGGTGACTGAATCATCCTCGGTGGCGCTATCCAGCGCGACTCCTGCCATTATTGATGCACCCGCATCGGTTATAAGTTGTTGGATATTACAACCGATCAACGCCTGCTCACTCATATTAAACAGGCGTAAACATGCCGGATTCAAAGATTTTATTTCACCGTCTTCCGATACCGTGAATATTCCGTCGATACTGTTATTTACCACGCTGGACATCAGAGTGTCCTTGCGACGCAAATCAAATGACTGGATGATCAGGCGTATATGCTGCTGCTCAAGTCGCGCCATGAGGAACAGACCGTACCCCAGCGTACCTTGTGTCAACGCCGGTGCTGCAGCCACTATGACGTGCAGATCACGATAGGCATAGAGGGTTGCCGCAAGCAAGGTGATGACCATGCCTGAAATCCAGATCATGGCGCCATACCAGTTTGCGCGCTTAAAGACCAACCCCATAAACGACGCTATCAGCACGCAAATGAGCAGATTGGCCACATACGGCGTTTTGGATAGTCCGCCTTCGCGTATGGTGAGATAAGCCAGCGCCTGCACCACCGGTCCAGGTAAGGAGTGATATACAGGAACGGTCAGTTTGTCGCCGAGCTCAATCGCTGTTGCCCCGACGATGACGTGCTTGTTTCTGAATAAATCAGGATTGAAGCTCCCCGACAGGACATCGGCGAATGAAACCCTGGTTATACTGTCAGGCTGTATGCTGTAATCGATTTGCACGGCCGCATCCCTGTAGTGCGAGACATCAGCCATACGCAGGCCCGCGGGCTGCACCAGCTTGTTACCGATATGCCACGATGACGTGATGCGCCGGACAAGACCGTCATTGTCCGGGTGGAGATTCACTGACACCAGCGTGGCTGACTTGCGCAGTTGCGGCAGCGGTATTGAACCTACCAGACGCCCCTTTTCCAGGTTGCTGCGTGGCTGGATAAATGCGGGCAGCATGAGGCGTTCATGGGGATAGGCTGCCATGGCGCGGGCCAGCTGCTTGTCATCATCGGATGTTGATACGGAACTGAAATCGACGTCATAGAATACGTCCTTAACACCGGCGGCGCGCAGTATATCGAGGAGCTGAGCGTGATAACGGCGGGGCCATGGCCAGCTGTGGAGTATTTTAAGACTGCGCTCATCGATTTCAACCAGCACCACATCGCTGGGTACGGTATGCTGCGTCAGAGCGGCGCGAAGGTCAATGAGGCGCAATTCAAGCGGCTGCAGCCACCCCATTGCGCCGGCAAACAGCGCCATATAAAGAGCGAGTGCCGCCGGCGATCGCAGCCAACGCAATCCACGGGGTACAGAAAATACTGATGAACCGGCGGGCATGATCGATCAGATGTCCCTGTCTGGCATGCCGAGAAATGGAAATCAACGCTGGGGGGATTTCAACACCGCCTCGTTCACTGTCCCAGCAGGTGAACCGGCGAAGTTAGTGTCGTTGTTAAGTTGGTGACGGTATTACCCAGGCTTGTCGAGGTTGTCGAGCCAGTCCCGGTACCGATATTGACGGCGGCACCGCTGTCGGTATTGACACTCGCCGACACGCCGGGGACACTGGCGCTGAGATTTACACCCCCGCTGGAGATATTGGCGCTTGTCGACACCCCGGGGGCGCTGGCGCCCACATCGAGCACACTACCCCCACCAACCGTTGCACCGGCCGACACGCCGGGAACGCTTGCGGTGACGTTGGCCACACTGCCCGCTCCGATATTGGTGCTCGCCGACACACTGGGGACACTGGCGCCGAGATCAATGGCGCCGGTTCCGCCGACGTTGACGCTCGTGGACAGACTCGGCGCGTTGGCGCCCAGATTGACGGCGCTGCCGGCACTGATGCCGCCGCCCTTCGCCACTCCGGATACACTCGCACCTAGGTCAGCCGCTGCGCCACCTCCAATGCCGAGATTCGTGGGAACACGGGCGGCAGATGCCCCAATGTCGATCAGTGAATCTCCAAGTTTTGCACCGGCATCCGCAGCCGACTGCGCCCTGTCCATATCAACCGGATTGCCGATATCTGTCAACGGGTCCGCGTTGGAAGCTTTGCCCGTGGCAGTTGAGACCCTGGAATTGGCCCCCCCTGCCGGCACCACCGACACAGGCGCACTGCCGTCTTTTACTACGGTTATGCGCCCCTGTACCGGTTCCGTTAACGACTGCTGGTCTTTTAGAATGATGCCTTTACTATGAATGGATTTTATGGCTGCCTGACCCGGGGTCAGTATCAATTCGGATTTTTTGTCCGGGGTATAGACAAGCAACCGCCCCTCAACCAGAGAGACACTGCTTGCAGATTGTGTCACGTGTATATTGAACGTGGTACCCTTGACCACAGAGACCAGATACGGCGTGTCGACTTCGAAGCTATCCTTTACCCGATGTTCAACCTCATAGAGAGCCGAACCGAGTGTTTGTTTGATGACCGTGAAGATGCTCGCCCCGGCATGCTTAGGCAGCGTAATGGTTGACTTTGAGTTTTCTCCCACCGTAATCCTGTCCAGTTTGTGTGAAACCACCACACGCCCGTTGGCTCCGGTCACGATCGTAAACGGGGCGATAAGCTGTGCACCTGCGTTCGTGCTTAGCATCTCGCCGGAGGCCGACTTGATGGTAACCATCCCGGATACCTCATCAACCATCCACTGCTCACCCATGGTGTCCGCGATGGCTTGGGAAACGCTGATGCTGAGGCATAGCAAACAGGCAACACTGGCGATAAATCGGCGCATGCTAATACCTCTCGACAGAATGAGACAGAATGGAGTAAGGCCTTCCCGGGTCGTTAGGATGTCCCCTTCCTAACACCGCTGTAATGCTTCTCTATAATATGTATATCGGTTTATAGATGAAAAACTTTAAAAACAGCCGCTTATCATCTGATTGGCCAAACAGATCAGGACCTTATCGTGGGACTCCGCAGGGCCCATCACACTTGCCCGTGCTATCTCTGCTCGCTATCGTGCTATTGGTCCTGGGCTGCCCCTCCCGGGGTATCTCCGCACCGTCAGCGCAGGCTATCGGCCCGGGGCAGGTGCAAAGGCAGATTGAAAGCATGCCGTCTGGACAGGCGGCGCCGAAGGCGGTACCTCTGCCCAATGCGGCCAAAACCCAGGTGACACTGGAGGCGCAAAGCTTCGTCCTGTCCGGCGTGCTTATCGAAGGCGCGACGGCATTTAAAAATCTGGACTTCCTACCGTTCTACAAGTCCTATCTCGGCAAAATGATCACGGTAAACGATCTGCGCAAGGTCGCCGATGCCATCACCCAGCGCTATCACAAAGCGGGTTATTTCCTCTCGTTTGCATTCCTGCCCGCGCAGCGCATTGAGTTTGGAATCGTTCGCCTGCGGGTTATCGAGGGATATGTGGCAAGCTGGAAAATTACGGGAAAAGCGCATGCTAATGATCCGATATTACAAAAAATACTGAATCCCATGACGGACCGACACCCCTTGCGGCGCGCGGTACTGGACGATGCGTTCCAGAAACTTTCGTCACTGCCGGATATCGTCTTCCACCCTTACGTGCGGCCGATCAAGGACCGGCTTGGCGCATACGAATTGATCTTGGAGACAGGGGAGAGACACTTCGGCGCCAGTCTCAGCGTCGACAACCACGGCAGTGAGTATCTCGGACCTTTTCAGGGTGTGGTGGCCGTGCGCGGTTTCAACCTGACGGGACACCATGAAACCTATCAATTCACGACTGCCTCCACGGCCGATACGGGCGAACTTCAGTATTACGACATCAGCAGCGACTGGCTGCTCGGCATCAGCGGCGCACGCCTGCAGGCCACCATCGCATACACCGCCGCGAATCCGGGCGGGTCGTTGAAGTCGTTGGACGCCCACATAGAAAACAACAGGTTCCGACTAGGCGCGCTCTATCCACTGCAGCGCTCGGCTAACCGCTCCACGAATCTGAATCTGGCCATCGACGTATACCGCTCTCACACCGACCTATACAATGTCACCCGCATCAAGGAACGCCTGGCCAGCGTGGAACTAAGTCTTCGTCATGCCTTCAGCCTGGATTCTGCCGCCACCCACTCCATGGGCGTAATACTCACCAAGGGGCTCAACATAGGAGACGCGGAGTCCGTGGACACGCAGACTGGCACGGAAATCGGGCGCCCGGATTTCCTCAAGTTCAATCTCTACTACACCTACTTGAGAGTCATCGCCGGTCGCGTTGAGTTAACCACCCAGCTGGACGGCCAGTATGCCACCTCAACGCTGCCTGGTCTGGAACTCTACAGCATCGGCGGCCAGAAGTTCGGTGCCGCCTACGATCCTTCGGAAATCACGGGGGACAGTGGCGCGGCCGGACGTGTGGAAATCACATATCTACAGGCGGTAACCGCGGCTGACTGGAGCATGAGCCCCTATGGGTTTTACGATCTGGGAAAGGTTTGGCAGGCAGGCACGCGGGCGGCCGCCGACAGCGCATCTCTTGCCTCATGCGGCTTGGGTATGCGAGCCTCGAATGGCGGTTTCTCCAGCTATCTCGAGATCGACAAACCACTCACCCGACCCGTTGCCTCCCAGGGTGATAACGGCAAGGATCTGCGGGTGTTCGGTGGAATAGCCTATCAGTACTGAGTTATTTTTCCGTCCGTTTAATCGCGATCCGCATCAAAACTCTTTCGTGATTTTTACTATTATTGATGCGCAGCAGGTGCAGGCGCCGCCGCACCTGACTCTGATTCTTGGCCAGCATTGCCCGAGTGTACAGGCCATACATACATACCGAAGATCTTGTTGACCTCACGTTGATCGCCATAGCGGAAATCGAGGTACAACGCGCTGTCAGGATCGGTCGGGTCCTCCGTACCCGTCCAATAGTAGTCTTTTTGGATGTTAGAGAAGGGACCCGTGTTCTTGAGAGTGGTATCGATCTTCGTGCAATTGCTCGAGGTCCCGCACAGATCCAAGAGGGCCGGGTTGCCCAGAGCATCATAGAACAGCTTACCCAGCTCGCTGCCCGTGCAGTGAAAACCTCGCGATATGCCACCGGTCTGCATATTACATGCGGGGTCCGGTTGCTTGGACGTCGGCAATCGCCAGCCTGTGACGCCATTGATATTCAGATGCGCTGCCCATGCCTTGGCATCCGCCCAGGTCTGGACGCCGTTTGCATTGGCATTAGCCAGCCAAGTCAGATTGGCTTTGGGATCGTAATAGGCCTGGTAGTCGGTGCCGCCGGGCGTCTTGGGCAGTACCCCGATCAACTTCTTCTGCTCGCCACCTCCACCACCGGACGAACACCCCGACATTAATGCCACCAGACACACTGCCCACAAGCGATATCTCATATTCAGTTTAATCATCCCTCAGGTATCCCCCCTGCTCCACGGGTTGTCTATTTAAAAGTAATTGATCTGTGGTCAGACAGGTGAGGCATTGCACGCGTCGAACCAACCCATCATCAAAATGGGGCAGTGTACTTGAAATCACAACACGGAATGCTTCTCTCTTCCCGGAGCAATGCAGCGGCAATGCCTTTCAGGGACCATGACCACACGATATCTAAGGTTTATCCTTTTCAGGTTACTGAATTGCATACTCTCCCCCCTATTTCCACACAATTATTGTGATTAACCCCGACGATACGGACGTGTAAACGATGATCGCAGTGAAGGCCGATTCCCATAGGCTTTAAAGGGAAATTTCAGGGTCAGCTAGGTTTAACACGGTGAGGGGTTTTAGACGTGAAACGGGCCCTTTCAGTCCATTTAGCCTCTCGAGGGCCTGGGCGTCAGATCCTGCAATGCACCTACTCGACAAAAATGAGGTACTGCCCGAGGTGAATCACAGGCGATATTAGATTAGAAATGAAAGCGCAGGACGGAGCCGGCTACCCCGGCATACCTGATTGGATACGATACCGCAGCAGTTCACACAGGATGGCGCGTCTGTGGGATAAGGAAGGCAGGACGGAGGGGTAGCACTTGATCCCTCCGTCCCGTTTCGCATCGCATCCAGCCGAAACCGGTCGGGCTTCGGCTGGATGCATCAACCTAAAAACCTTAGTTACACGTGATGGCGACTGTCGGGTAGGCGCCGGCATTACCACTGTTCGCATCGACGACACTGCCGCTGCCACCGGTTATGGAGCAATTAGAGGGCCCCACCGAAAGGGAGTACGTTGCAGCCGTCCCCGCGGGGTATGAGACTGAAAAATTGTCTGTAGTGGTATTCGCGACGGCGCCGATGCCCAGGGGATTGGCTTCCGATTTAATGCCGCTGGCGATTACCGTATCGTTTGCATCTTTGACGGTCATCGCCAAGGCAAAACTGGAAACGACGTTTCCGACATTGGCGGGCCATGAAATCTGGACATTCAGCAGCAATGGAATCGTATTCACGCTATTCCCCGAGGTGCCGGTGCCGCCGCTGTGAGCGTCCGCATTCATCGTCAGTGTGCCGGTGCGACTAAACGACAGTGAACCGTACACTGTTCCGTCAACCGAGACGGACCCGGTTTTGGAGTCCACATTCACGGAAATGGTAATCGTACCACCGGAACCGTTCGCGAAAGATGCCGTGCCGGCACCCGTGGTCGGATCCCAAGTACCGGTAATAATCTGCGCACCATCGGTAATGCCGTGGAACGTGCCGTCCGGTGACAGGATAATGTATGCCTGACCGCCCGAATCCCCGGCGGCGGTGCCCGTTGAATTGGGTGTATAAGTTGCATACCACCCGCCTAAATAAAGGCTGTTGCTGACGGTACTGCTCGCAGTGATTTTGGTAAAGGTAAAAGTACCCTGCAGGGTATTGGCACTGCTGTAAATTTGCGCGGAACCGGTACTGGTGCCGGCGGGTATTGTGCCGTTTTGTGTATACCCACCGCCGGAGGAAACCAGAGCGATCTGGACACCGCCGGAGGCGGATATGCTGCCCGACCAGGTGCCCGCCAAAAGATTTCCGTCATCCGTAAAACCTGTCAGGTTGCCGTTGGGCTCGAAATAGAACGTCCCACCGCCACCACAGGTACAAGTGCCTGTCCAGGTGGTCCCGATCACGCCGGCCGCATTGATCCCTCGATTCATGTTCGCCTGGGCATCGGTACTCGAGACCACGCTGCCCACGCCAGCGGCGGACACAATCGACTGCAGTTGGGTGGAAGAGATACTTGTCACATCAATCGACCCGAACTGGGACAGCAGCGTCGCGGCATTGCTGGGGATCGTGAAGACACCGTTTGCGCCGTGGGATCCGGCGACGGAGATGCTGTTCAATGTCCCCAGCAACTGACCGATGGCGGTAACGTTGGGGTCCGTGGTATCAGTCGCACCGGAAACGATGTCCACGGGGGTAATCGTTGCATTCCCGGCGGATGTGACGGTTGGCTGCGCAGACCCTAATGTCAGGCCGCCCACTGAAAATGTGACGGTGTCTCCCGCCGCATAGTTGAATCTGCCTTGAGAATCCGTCGTACCGGAGACGCCGGAACTGGTCTGATAGGAAAGACCCGCCACCGGTGCATCGACAAACACGCCCGTCAAAGACGCCGAACTGGAACTGCTGGATGGGCTGCTGCTGCCCCCGCCGCATGCCGACAAAAGCAAAACCAGCATGCCAAAATATGACTGCCGGACTATCCTATTCATGGTGGCCATGTCTGCCTCCTGATGTAACGCCGCTTATTAGTTCTTGGCCGGGATGCCAACCATTCATTAAAATGCGACTCTGGAACGTTATCAACACCGAGCGGACATGATATCGGCTATTAATGATTCCTGCTTGAGGTCGTCGTATATAGAATATTATTAAATACGAATATATAAGGGTCTGGATTTGCAGATTTGACGCGATTGCAGATAATACGCTGCTTGCGTGGAATGCTAATTATTCGCTTCAGAGGATAGTCCGCGCTGAGCCCGGTTCTCGCCAGCCACCTTCATATCCGCTTGCACCAAATTGTCTCGCCGGCCACCCGCTGCAACATTTGCCTGTGAGGACGTCACTTTGCTTGCCGGCGATGCTCTGGACTGCCCTTCGCCGGCTCCCTTTGTCATATCCGCTGGAGGCCGCGTACCCTGCCTGGACTGCTTCCATCGCTGGTACTGCAGCTTCACCTCCCGCGCCGCGTCGGCTTCGCTCACCTGGCCAATCAAGTCCATATCAGGTATGTGCAGGACATAGCCTGCCTTGAGTTCGTTGACGTTATCGTTGTAAAAGGCCTCTGAGTTTTTCTTGACCAGGGCCAGCATCACCTGCTCGATTGACACCGAGGGATCCGGACGCACTGCCTTGGCGATGGGCCACAGGGTGTCGGGACGCATCGTCGGTCCATAAGTGTCATGCGTAAGCTTCGGCTCTATCGAGCGTGTAGCGATCACCGGTGATAGCGCCGCAGTTTCAGCTGCCCGTTGCGGGACCACCGCCTGTTCCGCCACGACCCCCGCGCCGGACACGCCAGTGGCTGGCGCTGGCGCTTGCGCCGGCGCCGCCGCTTCCCGGGTGGCGGCCGGTGGATCCAGAAGCACCGTATACTCGCGCATCAGATGGCCGTCGGGCCAGTTTACTTCAAGTATAAAATCGAGAAGCGGTTCCTTGATAGGTGCCCGGCTCGTGACCTCGATGACCGGTATGCCGTCCTTGCCTTCCGCAACTTTGAACTTGATAAGATCGGGCGGAGTACGACGTTCTATCCCGGCCTTTACATAGGCGCTTTCGGACGCCAGACCGATGCGGACTTCATTCAGTTCATCCACCTGATCTGGGAGTATTTTTATCTGGGCGTCCAGGGGTTGATTAAGAGATGAATTCAGTGTGATATCCCCCAATACCAGGGCGCTGGCCTGGCAGGGGATGATCAGAGCAATCAGCGTCGGTACAAAAAACCATGTTAGTGTCGTTCTCATTGCCTTCCCGTAACCTCGTCTCTCAATGTGCCACGGCAAACCGGTGACACTGCTCGATGGTTTACCACCATGGCGCGCCGCCCTGACGGTACGGCGCCATACGACCAATGCGCCATGAGGATACGGGCGCTATGGCCAGAAAAACACCAAGCACATCACATTCCGAATGCCGCGAGGCCGATGTGGAGCCAGGATTGAGGCTTGCGTCGCAATTGCAGCCCACTGTAAAAACAGTGCCATACGATACATAATTCATGGTCGATAAAGCATCTGGAGAAGCACATGAAAGCCATCAAGAAGTTCATTATCGGTTTGATCATCGGGTTGCTGGTTGGCCTGTGGTTCGGCGTCAACATCGGCAGGGGCCGCCACTTCTATGCCAATCCCTTCGTAGCCGCCACTGTCAAGGAGCAGATCAAGCAGACCGGCGAGAGTATCATGCAAAAAAGCGGCGAAGCACTGGAAAAGGGCGGCAAAGCCCTCCAGGATCAGCTCAAGGATAAGTAAGGCTGGGCGTTGCACATACGGACGTCGGTGCACCATAAAAAATAGATAGGCATGGAGGGATTGTATGTTGATCACTTACACAAGACATGTAACCAACGCGGTAGCAATACCCCGCGTTGCGTGAAGTTAAATGCCCCTACCCCTTTTCTTTCTGACAAACTTATTACAATATGCTCATTTCTCTGAAAGAATAGTCCGGAATCGCCGTCTCGGATACCGTTTCCCTCCGTTGTGCGTCTGAGTGAGCAGCGAACCATGCACACACATTGAGGAGTCACAGATGACAAAAGCCCGGTATATAACGGGTATTACCTTGTTCGCCCTGGCTGCCTATGTCAGCGGCGGGACGGCTTTTATATCATCGGCTGCGCATGCCGGTCCGGCGGCGGGGCCGAATGTCGTAAACGTGGTGGCCAGGGAATTTCGCTACCAGATGCCGGATACCCTGCCGGCGGGGCCGACCCTCTTCCACTTTACCGACGATGGAAAGCTGCTCCATCAGATGACTATCGTGAAGCTTGAGCAGGGGAAAACCCTTGCCGATTTCACCGCGCTGCCTCCCGGCCCGCTCCCGGCCTGGACCGTACTCATGGGCGGACCGAATACCCCGGTACCCCGGGGGGGTGTTAGCGAAGCCATCGTGGATCTGCCGCCGGGCAATTATGTCGTGATCTGCGTCATCCCGGATGCCGATGGTAAACCGCACATGATGAAAGGCATGGTAAAAGGGCTGACCGTGACTCCATCCACCGCAGCGCGCACCATACCGGACAGCGACCTGACATTGACACTCACAGATTATAAATTCGCATTCTCAACACCCCCGACCGCGGGAGAACATATTGTGCGGATCATCAACAACGGTAGCCAGCCACACGAAGCAGTTTTGTTTCGCCTGGCGGCAGGCAAGAAGGGTGAGGACATTGCCAATTGGGTGAGCGCAGGAATGCAGGGACCGCCACCGGCTTCCCCGGTCTCCGGAATCAGCGCCGAGGCACCGGGAAAGGAAAATACACTGCTGCTCAAGCTGAGCCCTGGGAACTATGCACTGCTGTGTTTTATGCCTGATGCCAGGGATGGGAAACCCCACGCCATGCACGGGATGATCCACAACTTCAAGATCGGGTAACGGGACCCGCGACCATGCATGCCGTTGTCAACCACCTGCCGCTGCAGAAAACCACCGATTGGGCGGCGCTTGCGCGGACGTTCGAGGCCTTCGAAACGATGCTGCGCGCGCAATATCCCGCCTTTCGCGGCTGCACACTGATCCGGGCCGGCGACGATGCCGGCATACTGGTTGTTACATTCGATACCCGCGAGGCACTGGACACTATATCTAAAAATGTCGCCGCCCCATGGTTCGCCGAACATGTACGGCCACTAGTCGCGGGCGCGGTGTCAAGATCAGTCGGCGAGGTTGTTGCGGGTTCAGCGCTGCGTTGATCCGCTGCGAAATAGACGGAGCCGCCATCCATTTTTGAATCCGAGTCAAACAGGCGTCCCTGTATTTGCCAACCCGGCAAATCAAGGTTAGCATGCAATTTTCTGCTCTCATGAAACCATCGCCTCTGCCTGTCCGCGGAAAATCGGAAATGGAGAAAAATAAAATCATCCGTTACAGCTCTTTTGGTCAGACCCTTCATTGGCTCATGGCTGTTTTAATACTTGTCACGTTCATCTATGGACCAGGCGGCTCAGAGAAACACGTATATTCGACTGCCCGCGACTTCGATCGCCAGCTCCATGAGACGCTGGGGTTTATCGTCGTAATTCTTACCCTGCTCCGAGTCATTTGGCGCGCAATGGCCACGACGCCGCCGGATCCGCCTTCGGTACCGCATTGGATGAGCCTCATCGGTAAGAGCGTTCAGCTGGCAATGTATCTCCTGCTCATTGCTTTGCCCCTGACATCCGTCACAGGGGCATGGCTGGAAGGTCATCCACTGACTTTTCTGGCAGGCATCAAAGTCGAACCGTTACTCACCAAATCCCATGACGCGGGAGCGACGATCGCCGAGATACACACGTGGCTGGGTGATGCGATCCTGTGGTTGGCCGGCCTCCATGGACTCGCCGCGCTATATCACCATTTCGTAGTGAGAGATGGCGTGCTCGCCTCAATGCTTCCGCGCAAGCTGCTGCGCCAAAAGGGTTAGGCTGGTTGAAGACCAGGCCATCACGCCGGCAGAGCAGGATTCGGGCCAGAGCATAATCTTCACTAGAAATCGAAAAGCCGTACTCTGAATGTCTCTGGCGCCCAGTGCATAACTAATATTACTAAGGCGAAGCATGAATATTGATCAACCCGATCCGCCTTCTGATGTGTGGTCCGAGTGGCTTCTACGCCGTCGCCACGCCGATGACCCCGTCTACGATCAAGTTGTGCGCAGCATAATCGATCGCTATGCCGATCGCGTTCTCGACGGCGCCAAGCTCGCACCTGGCATGACACTCGCCGATATCGGCACTGGTGAAGGTCTCATCGCCTTCCGTGCCATTGAACGCATAGACAGCTCACTACGCGTGCTCCTCACCGATATCTCTGCCCCCATGCTCCGTCACGCGGAAAAAGCCGCCATACAGCGCGAAGTTCAGCACCAATGCACATTTCTCCACTGCACTGCGGAAAATCTCAAAGACATTCGTGATGCTTCTGTTGATGCCGTCACAACCCGCGCTGTTCTTGCCTATGCTTCCGACAAGCGCGCGGCGCTCCGTGAGTTCCATCGCATCCTCAAGCCGGGAGGACGCATTTCCATTGCCGAGCCTATCTTTCAGGATGAAGCGATCCAGGCCAACGCCTTAAGAAAAGTTGTCGACGCCCAACCCCCTGAATCCCAAGAACGCTTTCTGCCCCTTCTGCATCGCTGGAAAGCTGCGCAGTTTCCAGACACTGAAGAAAAAATCGCGAAGAGCCCGATAGCTAATTATTCAGAACGTGATTTGCTTGGCTTCGTCCAGGCTACCGGCTTCGCCCATATCCACCTGGAACTGCATATTGATGTATTCCCTACTCTCGTCCCTTCATGGGAGGTATTTATCGGTACTTCTCCACACCCATGGGCCCCGCCACTCAGCGATATACTCGCAGAGCAGTTCACTTCGGAAGAACGGCAATACTTCGAGCAGGTCCTCCGCCCGACGGTCGAAAGCGGTCAATTCATCAACATTGATCGCATCGCTTATCTTAACGCAGCAAAGCCATCCGCATGATTTCAACCCGTCACCATAGATAGTGCGGCGTTTGCGCGGCGCTCTAACCATGAATGAGTGCCCAAGGTCGCATCTTTACCCTTACTACCCCAATTGTTGAGCATGGGTTGCGCCATGAAATGAGCCGTTTAAACTCCTGATTTATTACAATTTTGACCAAAATAATCGTGATTTCAAAGCGATACGCATATCCGATCGCGGTCTTGGGTCGGCTTTAGTCTTATAGGGCAGAACGATCCCGCAGAGGCTGATTGCGATGTACGCAGAAAACGCGGATATGATAGCCTGAGCGACGGCGGCACGGGCAGGAACCAAGCACTGATTGCAGCAAACTCACGTAGGTTAGCCATGCTCGGGGCCACTGACGGGATTATTGACACGGTATGGCGCAAGGCTATGCGTGCTTGCGCGATCCGCCCGGGAATCCGGGCAGGTATGCGGGAGGATGCAAAATGAAATCAAGTATTGGAGTCATGACAGTGGGATTGGTGGTCGCGGCTGGGCCTGTTTTCGCCGGAGCAACACTGGATATTCAACCGGGAATGTGGGAATCGGAGATAAATGTAAAAATGGAGGGAATGCCCATGGCACCACCGCCGCAAACCAGCAGGCAGTGTGTAACGGCTGAAGATATCGCCAATCAGGAGCATGACTTGATTCACCCCGAATCTATGGACCCGAATCAGAAGTGCCAGGTAAAGGACTACGAGCATAAGGGCAATACAATAACCATGCGAATGGTGTGCGCAAGCGACAAGGGCTCTACCGACTTTCATGGAAAAGTCATCATCGACAGCAGGACCGCATATCACGGCGGTTTCGACGCCAATGTCGTGACCGAGCTCGGCCCCATGAAGGTGCATCAGACGTTCTCCGGCAAGCGGATAGGGGAATGTTCCAAGTAAACGGTTATGAACTCAAGAACTTCAGCACCGAAAGGCGACGCTTGACCGATCGTTGGACAGACATGAAACGAGGTCATAGCGCCAGGATTTATCGAGCTGGCTAGTTTAAGAATACTGAAAGTCTATTGCTTCTATAAATGGCGCGCCCGAGGCGATGACCCTGGGCACCGGTCAGAATGTATTCCCCTCCTATAGACCGGAGCAATACCGCTTTCAATTCAACATATGCTAAATATATAGAGTTTTACACGGCCACCTTTCTCATAATGAGACAATCTGACCGAGCAGATTTGATATTCAAACAGTTCAATGGCATAAAGTCATATGTCAGTTACCCACCCGGTGTCACTAACAGGAATGCTTTCATGTCGGTACGATCGATAATCGACCAGAGCGGTTGGTGCATGCGCTGGGTGTTAGGCCCACTTCTGTTGCTCTCCGGCCTGGGCATTTCCAGTTCCTCGTCGGCGCAGACTACGCAGATCCCGCAGATTGGGGCGTTCCTTCCGTCAATCGTGGATGTACCGCCGGGTGACCCGCTGGTGATTGACGGGCTGTGGAAGATCTCGTCCAATGACAAGATGATACGTATCGATCGCGGACGCGCCTATGCCATTGACGGCTGGGTACACATGTTTGTGCTTAAGATCCAACCCGGCATGGTGGTCCTGCGCAACCTCAAAGAAGTTAAAGAGGGCACCTACACCGGCGAGGATCTACCGCTTGCGGGCCCGCTCAAGGCAACCCTCACCGGAGATCGGATCCTGGATGTCAAGGTGGGGAAGGCGCGCTACCAACTGATTCCCCAGCAGATCGATGAACAGGACGCGTTTGACGCATTGATCAAGCGCATTCGCAAGACCGAAAACGAACACGCCAAGTAAATCGGCTTTCCCTGTATCGCAGGCACTCCACGGCCTCATTTTGAAGCACACTCAATACTTCGTGGCCGACCTCGCCCTAACTAATGGGCGGTCTACGGACCGGGAATGATCAGGAGAGTAACCGATTAATTTGGTCCATTCTTTCTTTTTCATAATTAATCACAAGCTTCTCATAGGGTTCGTCCATCAGCGGGCTCGATATGACGAAATCGGCGGTAGCGCGGTCGCATGCCAGAACAATATTGTAGACTGTGGCGATGCGTTGCAAGGCATGTATGTCCGGCTCGTGCGGATGGGACTGTAACGGATCCCACAGAAAAATCACGATATCTATCTCGTGATCGGCGATCTTTGCACCAATCTGCTGGTCGCCCCCCAACGGGCCGCTTTTGAACTTGTGGATATTCATCCCCAGCTCATTTTCCAATATTGTGCCGGTAGTTCCGGTGGCAAACAGCTCGCGCTGCACCAACAGTTCCTTGTTATAACGCGCCCAATCAAGCATGTCCTTTTTGCGGGAATCATGCGATACCAGCGCAATCCTTTTTCTCCGAGGAAACCGAACCTTGATTAAAGTTTCATCATTCATAAGCGTATCCTTTCTTTTATAGCGCCCCCTCAGTGAGCTAAGGTTATCGTAGCCGCAATACCAAGTGCTGGGTTATATCCCATTTTCACGGAGAGTCTCGTTTACAGTAGTTTCTTTTTTTGGAAGATTTCCAGCTGATCTCGTTACTTTATATTTACACTGGCGATGTATTATATCTTCTAAAGCAACGAAAAGCGCCCAGATTCATCGTGTCTGGAAAAAGCAAATTTGATTAACTATCTGATAGCTATAAAGTTGGCGCGCCCGTGGCGATAAATCTGGGCGCTGGGTTGAAATTCTTTCGCTTATTTAACTCGCAGATAAACGGATATTAGATCTAGCATCACCTGCCATCCTTATGCAATTTTTAAAAATCTGTCCGCGCACTAATATTTCTTAACCGCAAAAGTCTGCACTGCCTTGGCAACCCCGGGCAGCGACAGGTGGTGTTCGACAAGCGCGGTGAACTGCGTAACCGTAAAAGACGAATATGAGGTCAAAGAAAAGCTTCAGGGTGGACACCCGGAGCTCAAATTGCTCATCATCCATGCTCAATTGCACCCTCCTCCATAACATACACAGGCTCAACCACATCATTATAGAGAGCATATGCTGCAGCGCTCGACTGCTTGCAACTACGGAGACACCATACCAAATTCATATCGATTAAATATGGTATCCCTGTATTTACGATGGATGGATGCGGTCATCAATTTAGTCACAGCACAGAGCCAGATTGCTCAGAATTATAGAGAAATTGCTTATATTTTAGGAGCGGTGGCGCTTGTACACGGCGCAGAATCGAGGAATTTCCGGTCACGTCAGATGATGATTCTAAAATTCATGGCATTATGCTATAAAGAGTTTTGGAATTCAGTTGTCTTAAAAATAGAATAAATAGAATAATAAGCAAGATCAGGTTCCCGCATGATACCAAACGAAGATGCTTGCAAACTTTACCAACGCTTGGACACCCCCGGCGTTTATGGTGGCTCTGTCAAATCTTTACAAGTAAGCAGAGGCAAATTTCCTCTTGATTGGGACAACGCGCACCCCGGGGGATGTGGCCGGCACTATAGCGTTTTCAATGAATTCAATATTATTCCCGAATACTGCTTCAGCTGCTATAAAGTACTAATCGAACCAACAACTGTAATGGAGCTTTTCAAGCTTATAATACTGTTTGATAAGATTCATTTGCCCAACAACAATACCCGAAAATGTATGGTCGAAACCAGACCAGATTGCTCCGGGACATACAAGGGTTTAATCTATTGCAGGGGATTAGAGGAAGGCCAAGAAGTATGCGGCCTCATTAGCAATGCGGTTGCAGATGAAATTTCGCCTAACATTTCTGTAACTCTGAAACGCGGCTGCACTGAATATAACACTGCCTACCCTGGATATTCGTCCGCACAGCCTGACGTCAAACCAATGGAATACAAACCAGAGTGGAAAATTCTAGAGGAGGAATATGATAAGGGGCGTACATATCCTCGACGAGAATCTCCCGCGCAATTAACAACATGTCCGCCATGGGAAGTCTTCGCCATGACATTTTGGTTAGGTTACGCGGCAACGATTGGTGATACCAGTTACCTCGAAATTTCAGGTGCCGTTCTCCCGCCAATTCCGCAGATGATGGATCAGGCTGATAAAAGACGACTCCACTTTGAAAGTACTCAACCTGACAAACAGCGCCATCACGCTCGCTGAATACTACTTGCCAGAGCCCCCACCACGGACTCCTGCATACTCCTTGCGCGCAAACATAAATATCAGGTTGGTCACAGTTCAGTTCATTTCCAGTTTCTCTGCGATTAGCACTGCGGAAGGGACGCCGAAGCCGCTATACATATCATGGAGCTGAACGCATCAGGTCGGCCCAGAAATTTCTCCACTAGGCTGATCGGCCTGCATCCACTAACATAGCGCGCATAACCGTGACCGGAGGGGCTGATTCCAACCCCTCTGTTCTTCGGTGTCACCATATACAACGACAAGAACGGGGGTGGACATTTTTTCCTCAAAGATTAGCAATTTTTTCGATCTGCCCCGAGTAATCACCTATGCCGGATGTTCTGCCATCCAGTGCCTGGCAATATCTTCCCGGCGGCAGATCCACACTGCGTCATGCCCTTGTAGGTAATCGAGAAATCGCGCCAGCGCCATTGCACGCCCAGGATGCCCGCTGATTCGGCCGTGCAGACCGATGCTCATCATCTTGGGGTGTTGGGCGCCTTCCTGCCACAGGAGGTCGAAGGCGTCCTTGAGCAGCTTGAAGAAGTCCTCCCCGGAAGAACACCCATTTGGCAGTAGAAAGCGTGCGTCGTTGTTAACCAGCGTGTATGGGATCACCAACTGCGGTTTCGGCCCGGTGAGCCAGTAAGGGAGGTCATCGTTGTAGGCGTCAGAGGTATAGAGTAATCCGTCGTGCTCGCGCAACAGACGGCGTGTATTCTGACTGACCCTCCCTGTATACCAGCCCACTGGGGGTCTGCCGCAGATACCCTCGATGATCTCGAAGGTAAGGTGGATGTGGCGTCGTTCCTCGCCCTCGGGAATGTTGCGATAGTCCACCCAACGGTAGCCATGTCCGGCGACCTCGTGGCCGGCGGCGCTGAGCGCATGGCCGACCTGTGGATTGAGTTCCAGTGCCCGGCCGGCCGCGAAGGCGGTAAGGGGAAGGTTGCGGGCGTTGAACAGTTCCAGGACACGCCACACGCCGGCCCGCGATCCGTATTCATACATGCCCTCGACGCTCCAGTCACGTTCTCCCATACGAGGCGGGCGGCCCGGCAATTCGTGCAGATACTCCTCTGAGCGGCTATCGCCATTGAGGATACATGACTCCGCGCCCTCCTCTACATTGAGCACGAATTGAACGGCGACACGCGCCTCACCCGGCCATCTCGGATGGGGTGGCTGACCGCCGTAACCGACGAGGTCACGCTCAGACATCAGCCCAGCTCGAAGGTCGTGACGCCGAAGATACGTTCATGGGCAATCACAGGGAAAGGACCCAGATACATCCGCGCACAGCCGAAGACTTCGACCATCCGGTGTTGCTGCACTAACTTGATCGCAGCGGGGTTGTTCTCCGGGGCATCGAGAAACAGCGGGCCGCCAGCGGCGAACCCTGCCAGGAGCGTGTAAAGAGATTCGGCCACCTGGGCGTCATCAGCGAACAAAGGGCCGACCTTGCAACCCTCCCTGCAGCGCCGTACCACACCGTACCCGCTCAGCTTTCCATCGCGTTGATAACCCAACGCAAGCACATCGGGTTGTGATATCCACTCCTTCAGGAAGGTCGCCCGCGAAGCGGGAAAACAGCTGCGGTCGTAGTCCTGCACCTGCTCGAAGGGTACCTCGGCCAGCGGAACGATGCCTCTGTCGCCATGCGGCGAAACCGGCGGATGAGTTGGAATCTCAGCGCGAAAACGCATGTTGCGATGAGAGAAGGCGAAACCACCCTTGGCATAATATGCTTGCATGTCAAAGACGCCGTCCAGACCTATACTCGCACCCGGACGCATGCGTTTTAACAGCCGTTCGCGGCGGGCATGCCAAAGCCTATTGCCCAGCCCCCGGCCACGGTACTCGGGACGGACAATAAAGAAGCCCATGAAACCAAATTCACCATTGTAGGAAGTGATGGCGCCGCCGCCAATCAACGCTCCGTCAAGCTCCGCTGCGATAAAGGCCTCCGGATCCGTGGCCCAAAATACGCCCGCATCATGAAGGCCGGGGTTCCAACCCTCACGCGCTGCCCAGTCAACAAGTTCGTCCACCTCGAAGCGCGTCATATTGCGGATTAAAAGCTTATTCGACATGGCGATACACTCTACGAAATAATTAGGGTTAGAGTACAGCTCTTCCTAATCTTAGGCAAAACTGCGCTCCAATCACAATTGATTTATTATATGGATGAATGGCGCACAAAAAGTGATGCGTCTCAGAAAGGAGAGCCACGATAGAGAAAGTAATGTTCTACCCATAGAATATTCCCGTCGGTAGCGAATGTCATATTTGCATTCAATGCATAATTTGACTAATTCCATTTATCTACTAACTGATTGGAGAGTGTTATGCCCGAGCAAGAATCCGGTACGGAGGTACTCGTCAATGCGCACCGCCTGGTATATTTTGCCGCTGAGCGCACGCTTATGGCTTGGGTGCGTTCGGCACTGGGCATGATGGCACTTGGTTTCGTGATCGATCGCTTTGGCTTGGTGTTACGTCAAATCACGCCAGCAACGATAGGCACGCATTTGCCACGGGCTTATTCTTTTTGGGGCGGCAGTATGCTGGTCCTGGTGGGAGGACTGATGGCACTGGTGGCGTCAATCCGCTACTGGAGATTTGCACACGACTACTATCATGATAACTCCACCCGTCCTGGCCGCGGCATTATGATGGGAGTTGGCTTCGCGGCGATCCTTGCAATATTGGGGTTCGCTATCGCCGCATTTCTTCTGAATATTGGGGCTTGAATTATCCCAACGAAAGTAGACAATCAAGGGGTCAGTGTACTTGAAAATCATAGCTAACAACGCCGCGCTGGGCGGCATCTTGTATTGAAATGCACATCAACCACTCTGACCCGTTGATTCCCGTGCCCAGCCTTATCACTTTGATCAGCGGAGCAAATATCGAAATCCGAACTAGTAATACCTGATCATGTGGCGTATGAAGTGCCCAAGAACTATACCCCAAGCAATCTCAATCTCATTGTCCCACAGTTCATCATATTTACGCGCTGCTTTAATCAGTGAGGACAGCCATAAGTCGTAGAACCCTGGCTCTATATTATGGTGCTGGCGGTTATGCGTTTCCCCACGTTCTCTTAGCTCCTTTAGCCCCTCCGGATTGCCAAGTGCGGCTTCGCTAGCCAGTCTAAGTGAGCTCAGAAGCATTTTTTGCTGACGATCAAAGTCGGTATGCCGGAATTTGTTGCGAATGTCTTCAGAGGAGGATAAAAAGTAATCGTAAAAGGTTGGCATAAAATCCTTTGACTTTGCACAACGCTCCAAGCTTTCCAGGAATCTGGCTCTATGTGTGTTAGCAGTATTTGTGGGAGTAGCCATATGGCGGGTTCCGACCGCAATCTTATTAGATGTATTAAATAAATTTAATACATTCAATCAAAAAGGTAAATGTCCGGTCTTAACCAGGATCGTGCAACCCTCTTTGCTGAATGGCTTGTGAAGGCTCAAATGTGGGCTGCGCATCCATGTTCCTTTTGGATAGCGCCCATGCTCATCCTCGAAAACCCCGTCAATCACCAGTATTTCTTCTCCACCGTAGTGCCGGTGAGCACTGAAGTAAGTTTCAGGCAACCAGCGCACCAAGGCAGTATGTTGAGTTCCAAAACTCGACAGCGGTATTACCGAAAGACCGGGCACAAGACCCGGGAGCCAGTTGGCTTTCAGTGTATCCACGACCACGTTTTGACGATCACTCACGTCCATGTGGCGGAGCTTGACAAATAAAACGCAGCCTTTTCCAGAACGTGGCGTATGTATTGAACCAGGGGCATTCTTGAGGTAGGTGCCCGGACCATGGTCTCCGCTTTCATCGCTGAAAACACCTTCCAGCACAAAAATCTCTTCGCCAAGATCGTGCACATGGCTGGGAAAGCTTGCCCCTGGGGCGTAACGCACAATTGATGTAGCCCGTGATGCTTCAGCTCCATCCCGCTCAAGCATTCTACGTTCAACGCCACTTGATGGGCTGGGCGACCAGGGAAGATTATCAGGTTGAACGACAACCTGCTGAGAAAAATCCGCATTAAGATTCATGTATTAATACTAATTGAAATTTGAGTGAATCGCCTCAGGTTATTAGTCAGCATTTATGCCGATTGACTGAAATGGGCATAAATGCTGTCATCCATCATCGCCATGTAAAAGGTCGGTTTGGCCGAGCAGCGGATACTACTATTGATATATGCACACGTCTGCTTTTTTGCTAATCGCAGACTTTACACGAATCGACGTAGTAGTACCCAGATCAACCGCATCGACCGGATCGGCGAACACCGAAAAAATAATCACTTAAAGAGATGGCGCGCCCGGAGAGATTCGAACTCCCGACCGCCTGGTTCGTA
>CAYXAX010000007.1:0-23844 GCA_964463055.1 uncultured Gammaproteobacteria bacterium
GCAGGCGGTGGAGACCATCAAGCTGCTGCTGGACGTGGGCGACCCCCTCATCGGCAGAATCCTCTACTACGACGCCCTGGGCGCGCGCTTCTCGGAGTTCAAGGTCCAGCCCAACCCCAGCTGCCGCTACTGCAGCGAGGGGGCAGAGTTTCCGGGGTACGTGGATTATTCACAGGTCTGCGCCACCACATAGGGACGCGCGTCCCCATGTGGTGGGGTTGCGAGTTGCAGTGCGGCCTTCGGCCGCGGTTAATCACTCCCCCTCACCGCAACCCTCTCCCTGTAAGGGAGAGGGAGAAAAAAATGAAGGTGTTCCGGCAGTAGTGGTGTGTTCCTTCTCCCTCCCAGGGAAAAGGTGAGGATGAGGGGGATCAATAGAAATATTTCCGTTATGAGAGGTTTTTTAACCCGAAACTCGTAACAGGCAACTGGTTATCTAAGACCCGTGAATTTCGCCGGGTCTTAGATGACTCTCTCGTTCCCCCCATCGATGGGAATCTGCGCCCCCGTGGTCTTGGCAAACGCCGGCCCGCACAGCGCCACCGCCAATGCCGCAACGTCGGCACTGGTGACCTCGGTTTTGAGCAGGTTGTTGGTCTTGTACGCCTCGACGCTCAGGCCGTAGTGCTGGGCACGGGCCTTCAGGACCTCCTCGGTCCAGATACCGGTGTCGAACACGGCGTTGGGGTGCAGGGTGTTGACGCGGATGCCGTCGCCGGCCCACTCCAGGGCCGCCACCCGGGCCAGTTGATTCAGCGCCGCCTTGGAGGCGGAGTAAGCAGCGGCGCCAATGCCGGGGGCGGGGACATTCTTTGACCCCATCACCACCACGCGGCCGCCCCTGGGGGCCAGTTTGAGCAGCGGGTGAGCCATGCGCATCAGGCTCACGTTGGCGTCCACGTTCACCTGCATGACCCGGCGCCACTCGTCATGGTCCAGGGCCTCCAGGCGGCAGCCGGGGGGAAACACCCCGGCGTTCAACACCACCATGTCCAGGCCGCCGAAGGCGGCGATGCCCTGCTCCAATGCAGTCTCCAGTGCCGCGCCATCGGTGACGTCGCACTCGACACCGAGGAACCCGCGTTGCCCCACATGGTGTGTTTCAATATCCGGGTGGATATCCACACCGATCACCGCCGCGCCCTGGGCGAGAAAGGCATCGACACAGGCACGCCCGATGCCTGAGGCGGCGCCGGTAATCAGCACAACCTCGCCGCTGAACGGCGGCGGCTTGCCGGCCTGCTTGAGCTTGGCCTGTTCCAGGTCCCAGTATTCCACGTCGAAGATGTCCTTGGCCGGCAGGGCCTGGTAACCCCCCAGGGCCTCGGCGCGCAGGATGATGTCCATGGTATGGCGGTAGATGTCACTGACCACGGCGGCGTCCTTGGCGCTGCGGCCCACCGTCAACATGCCCCACTGGGGATCGAGTATCACCCGCGGCGCGGGATCCAGCATGGTCTTGGGTTGTTTGGCAGCGCGGGCGTGGTCATTGAAATACGTCTCATAGGCCTTGGCGTAGGCGTCCACGTCGCGACCGATCAGGGGCAGGCGTTTGGTGCGGATGACGTGGTCCGGAGTGGCCGGCCCCTGCTGGGAGATACGATTCACCGCGGGGTGATTGGCGAAGGCCACGCTGTTGGCATCGCTGTGGCTGGCCATGATCACCGGGGTACCCACACACATCGACAGCATGCGGCGAAGTTCGGCGAGTGCGACACGACGCGGCTGGAAAGACATCACCCCAGTGGGCGTGGGCAACTGCCATGCGCCGTGTTGTGCCAGGTATTGCTCCGCCCGGCTCACCAGCTGGATCATGCGTTCATAGGACTCGCGGGCGCTGTCCCCGAAGGAAAAGATGCCGTGGTTCAGCAGCACCATGCCCACTGTCCCGGCGTGGGCATGAGCGGTGAATTCCCTGGCGCACAGGCGCGCCAGGTCGAAGCCCGGCATGACGTAAGGGATCACCACCACCGAGTCGCCGTAGATCTCCTTGATGCGCGCCGCGCCGTCGCCGGTATTGGTGACGGTGATGACCGCGTCGGCGTGGGTGTGGTCCACGTAGCGGTACGGCAGGATGGCGTGGAGGATAGCCTCCACCGACGGGGTGGGGGCGGAGGCGCGGGTCATGTGAGTCTTGAGCTCGTTGACCATCTGCGGGTCGGACAGGCTGTCCAGCCCGGCCAAGCGCAGCAGGTGCGGCAGGCGCACCGGGGACAAGCCCGGCGCCTCGATGGTCTCCAGGTCCCAGCCGCTGCCCTTGACGTAGAGCAGCTGCTCCTCCTCGCCGAGGAGGTTCTTTTCCGTAATTTTCACCGAGGTGTTGCCGCCGCCATGCATCACCAGGGTCTTGTCACGCCCCAGCAGACGCGAGGTGTAAACGCGCAGCGGCAGGTCACCGTCGTACAGTGCCGCCTCGCTGTCATCCCACAGGCTTTCCATCACTCACTCCCCACAATAACCGTCTCGTTATAATTCGCAGGGTTCATTATACCCGCTGTGTAAAGACGCGTATGACCCGCGCGTGACGGGACACCACACGGAAAAGAATAGAAGGGGCAACGGCGGGAGGGTGGAAATGAAAGAGGCGGGGGGGCGCCGCCCCCCCACCATAGGGTGATCAATGATGCAAAAATTGAATGTGGGGGGGTGACGCCGCCCGGGCGCCCCCCCGCCTCAGGTCTCGCGCCTATCACCGCCACGGGGCGGCGATGGGAATGTCGTTATGGTCAGATCTTGATGCTGGTGGCCACCAGGCTGCCGGCGTCTTTCTTGTACTTCACCAGCACTTGATTGGTGGTGTTGGACAAGCGCTTCATCAGCGCGGGGGTTGCCTTAAAGGTGATGGCATTCTGGGTCTGCGCGTCACGGATGGTAAAGGTATGGGCCTGGGGATCCACCTGGATCACCATACCGACATGCGCATTAGGACCTGCCATGTCACAGGCGCCTGCCACCATGGGAAGCGCGGACAAACCCAACGTTACCGCCGCGGCAGCGGCCAATGTCTTAATCTTCATAGTCTAGCCTCCAATTGAGGGTGCAAGCACCGATCACGATTCATAGTGTAGGGATGAAGCCGGTAAATTGAAAGACAGTGTGAAATACGGTTAGTTCGATAATGCCGCCGGGAAAAATCGCCCGCAGACCTGAATAATATATCGCCAAGGCCCGCGAATACTGCATAGGGGGCTAATATATATCACAATTTTCGCCCGATCCGGCGGGGACGCACGGCATTGGTCGGCGACCGACCATGTCCATATATATAGTATGGGTATAAGGCTCAGATAACGCGGTTACGCGGTTGTCCGTCGAGAAACGCCTGGATGTTAGCGGTCACCTCGTTCACCAGCCGTTGGCGGGCCTCGAGGCTGGCCCAGGCGATGTGGGGGGTGATGATGAGGTTGGGCACGTCGCAGGCCAGCAGCGCATTGCCGGCCACGGGCGGCTCCCGGGTCAGTACGTCCACCCCCGCACCGGCAATGACGCCGTCGCGCAGCGCCTTCGCCAGAGCCGCCTCGTCCACGATGCCGCCGCGTGCGGTATTGATGAGCACCGCCGTGGGTTTCATGCCGGACAGCTCGCGCGCTCCGATGAGCCCCCGGGTCTGCGGCGTCAGGGGACAATGCAGGCTCACCACGTCCGCCCGGGTCAACAGCTCCGCCAGCGGCACACGGTGCGGCTGTTCGCCGCCGCCAACACGCTGGGCGATGACCACCTCCATGCCGAAGGCCGCCGCCACGTGAGCCACCGCCCGGCCCAACGCGCCGTAACCGACGATGCCCATGATCTTGCCCGCCAATTCATGAATGGGGTAGTCCAGGAGACAGAACTGTTCGCTGCGCTGCCAGCGCCCGTCACGCACCGCCTGGTGATACTCCGGCAGGCGCGTGTACAAGGCCAGCAGCAGGGTGAACACCAGCTGCACCACCGAGGCCGTGGCGTAGCCGGGGACATTGCACACGGTGATGCCCAGGCGGCGAGCGGCGTCCGTGTCGATGTTGTTGGTCCCGGTGGCGGTCACACAGAGGAGACGCAGGTGTTTCGCCCCCGCCATGGCGTTGCCGTCCACCGCTACCTTGTTGGTGACCACCACGTGGGCGGCGGCGATGCGCGCCGCCACCTCATCGGGCGGCGTGGCGGTGTGGTACTGCCAGTGGGGCAGGATGCGGTGAAAAACGGAGAAGTCCACACCGTCGTCACCGAGACTGCCGCGATCGAGAAATACGCCGTGCATGATTCAACTCCGCTGTTGCGTCTTCGCTCGTCGCGCGGACCTTTCAGGGACACACCACCGGCACACCCCGGTACAAGGTGATGTCACCGGGACTCACCCGGGCACAGTAGGCGATGATCTCCACACCGTGGTCAATGGCCGCGCGCAGCGTCCGTCCATAGATGGGATCGATGGCGTCCGCCGGCCTGACCTGGTGCACATCGTCGCGCTGGACGCAGAAGCATAATACCGCCCGGTGCCCCTGATCCACCATGGCCATCAGCTCCTCCAGATGCTTGGTGCCGCGGCTGCTCACTGCATCCGGAAATATGGCCACGCCGTCGTCCACGGCGGCGGTGACGTTTTTTATCTCCACGTAGCAGCGATCCCCGCGTGTTCCATGAAGCAATAAATCCACACGGCTGTTGCGGGTGCCGAAACGCACTTCGTGCTGGACTTGGGTATAGCCCTGCAGTTCGGCAATGACGCCGCCGTCGATGGCTTCGTGCACCAGGCGGCTGGTCACCCCGGTGTTGATCCCCACCACGGCACCGTTTTGCACCTGAACCATCTCCCAGGTATGCGGATATTTGCGGGTGGTGTTCGCCGAGCGGCTGAGCCATACCGGGCTGTCCGCGTCGCAGCAGCCCATCATGGAACCGGTATTGGGACAGTGGGCGGTGATCAGTCCGCAGCCGGCGAGCTCGACATCCGCGAGAAAGCGTTTGTAACGCTTTACCAGTGTCCCCGCCATCAATGCATGATCAAACTTCACTGCGCATAAACCGCGCGGCGCTCGGCATTGCCTTACCCCGCCATACTATATAGAGTAGGTTAAAAAATCGTCCTGCAATAATGAAGGTCCGGCAGATGCCGTCACACACCTCGATCAGCCTGTTGGCGCTGGTGGTCAGCTGTCTGCCGCACTGCCTCAGCGCCGCGCAGGTCGATGTTGACGACATCGTGGCGCATTGTAGCAATAAATACCAGGGTGATGATCAGCAATCAAAGCTCACCGTAACCTTCAAAAACAGCTCAGGCAAGGTGGAAAAGGTGGGCTTTACCCGCCTGTGGAAAAACTATGCGGGCACGGATGACCTGCAGGAAAAGGTGATTATGATCACCGAATTCCCAGCGGACAAAATGGGGATCCGCTTCATGCGCTGGGGCTATACCCTGCAAAGCGGCAAGGATGCGGAGCAATGGATTTATCTACCCGACCTGCGCAAGGTACGGCGCATCTCACCCCGCCCCGCCGATGACCTGGAGTGGGGCTTCATCAACGAAGACCTCGCCCAGCGCGGCGCCGATGCGGATACCCATACCCTGCTGGGAGTGGATACCATCGCCGGCCAGCCGTTCTACCTGGTGGAAAGCAAACCGAAACTCCACCCATCCCAGTACAGCAAATGGCTGACCTGGTACACGAAGACCGCCTCATGGGACCAGTGCCTGCCCATGGAGGTCCATTACTACGGCCATGACGGCCTGGTGATCAAGCGCATAGGCATCGCCTGGCAGCAACAGGGCAGGGCGTGGCTGTGGAAGAAGGCCATCGTCCAGGACGTAAAGGCGTCGCGCACCATCTCCTATGAAATCACCGACGTGAAGATCAACGTGGGTCTGAGCGACCACCTGTTCAACGAACGCACCCTGCGCCTGGGTTATCCCCACTAACCCGGATTCGTTAACTCGAAACCCGGAACGCGCAACTCGAAACTGTTACTCAAGTAACTCCAGCACTTTCTCCGGCGGGCGGCCCAGCGCCGCCTTTCCGTCCACCACCACGATGGGGCGTTCCATGAGAATGGGGTGCGCGACCATGGCCCGGATCAGGGTGTCGTCTGACAGGGCCGCGCGGTCCAGACCGCCGTCCTTGTACTCCTTTTCCCCCTTGCGCATCAGATCCCGTGGCGCCATATGCAGAAGCTTGAGCAGCTTTTTAATGGTCTGCTCATCAGGCGGGGTCTTCAGGTACTCGATGACGCCGGGTTCGATGCCGCGCTCGCGCAGCAGCTCCAGGGTCTGGCGGGATTTACTGCAGCGCGGGTTGTGGTAAATCGTCACTTTCATGATACAGGTTCTCCATTTTCATCATTGACGGGGGCGCAGCAGGGGCCTGGCGGCACGCAGGTTCTTGCGCAGGCCCTGCCGCTGGCGCCGCCACGGGTCCGACCACGCCAGGCGCGGCTGCATCAGGCCGCGGCACAACTGTAACTGGCCGCGAATGTCATCCAGGTGCACGAATTCGGGTGCCGGCCCGCGATATCGGCGGCAGTCGGGACCGCCTTCGAAGCCCTCATTGTGATAATTGCCCAACGGCACCGAGATGCCGATGGCGGGCAGACCGTAGGCCGTGGCCGCGGTGGCCTCGCACACGCCGCCGTCCATGATACGGCGCTGATGGCGCTGGGGCAGCACCCGCTCGGCGAGGTCCGACAACACCTTGAGCCCGCCGGCCTCGAACACCGTGCGCCAGTCGCCCAGGCGCACCACCGGCCCTTTGCCGACGACAGCACCGGGCAGCGTCCGCGAGGCCTCCAGGCTCACGGCCACCACCGGTCGGCGCGCCTCATCCAGCCAACCCAGCTCAAAGTGACCCACGGCTCCGATGAAACCCACTTCCTCGGCGCGTGTCAGCAGGCCGAGAAACGGCCCCGGCCCCGAACGGCGCGCCTTGCCGAACAACGCCGCGGCTGTCGCGCAGATGGTATAGACACCGATCAGGTCATCAGCGGCCTTGGTATACAAGCGCTTTCCACCGCGCCATACCGGCGCGCGGAAACGGAATCCCCCGTATAAAGTCGCCGCGGGACGATCACGCAGGCGTGCCGCATCGGCGGCGCCCATACGCACCTCGGCGCTATCGATCCTGCGACGGGCGGCGGCGAGGCTGACATTGACCAGTTCCCCCTTCGCCAACCAACCGCTGGCATCGGCCAGCCACACCGGCGCACCGGCCAGGTGGCTGACCGGTGAACCCCCATACCACTTCACGGCCAGCCGCGACCGCTTGGTCCAGTGGGTCGCGTGAAAACCGGGGTGGTCCATGTGGGCGATGAACAGCCGTACCGGTTCGCTGGACGCGTGTCTGATCAGGTTGCGGTAGGCACGCGGGGAGTCCACACCGACGATCACATTACCCACCGTGTCGTGGAAATGCGGCACGCCCGCACCGTCCAGGAAACGCCCCACGGCCGCCGCCACATGCTCCTCCCGGTAGGGGGCGGTGGGCTGTCGCAGTAGTTCAAACAGAAATTCGCTGTGGACTGGATCGCGCATGGAGAGAAGCAGGGGCAAACCGTGACGCCAAGCAATCAGGGCGGCGGCGGGGTAGTATCCGGCGGGAACTTGGCTACCAGCTCAACGCGCTTGTGATCGCGCATCACCGTCATGGGCAGCCATGTCCCCGGCTGCATGGCCTGGACCGTGTCCACCGCCTCCATTACCTTTTTCACCGGGCGCCCGGCCATTTCCACGATCACGTCACCCTTCTCGATGCCGGTGGTCTTGGCAACGCTGTCGTCGATGACCTCGGTGATCTTCGGCCCTTCCTTGTCGGAGGCAAGAAACACCCCCAGGCGCGGCTTGTGACCGGCGGCATCCGCCTGCGCCGGCGGTGCGCGCACACCGAAGACCACATCGGCGTATTCGGGCTGCAGGGTATCGCAGTCATAGCGCTTGTCCCAGGGCACCAGCACGGCGCTGTCGTGTATGCCCAGGGCATTGAGTTGGTGAGGGATACCGAAGTGATCCACCAGATGCCCGCCGCCCGTGACGCCCACCACGAGGGGGTGATCGTCGCGACGGGCCAGTTTGGCCAGACCTTCCGCCATGACCCGGTCCCACAACAGCTGACCGCGTACGAAAGCGTGAAAATGCTTGTCGTCTTTATACAGCAGCTCGCCGGACTCCTTTTTGTCCGGTGTAATCCCGTGCTGTTGATAGATTTCATCCAGCATTTCAAGATAGTCGTCGCTGGGCGGCGCCGGTTCGGTAACGCCGTCACGCTCTTTTGCGGGGATGGCGGCCAGACCCTTATCGCGTATACGGCTGATCAGGCTGCGATCCATGTTGATGGCATACATGGGAATACGGTTCATCCGGGCGAAATTGAAGATGGGCATGTACATGGCGGCATCGTAGCTCCACACCGTATTCCAGTCCGTCTGCTTGAGAAACGCCTTTTCGCTCAGCTCGCCGCGTACCCAGCGGTCAAGGGCGGGCTGTACCCGCCGCGGGAACATCTCAAAGCCGATCACCATGTCGGGGTGCTGGCCGTACAAGGCCGCCAGGGTCTGCAACTCCCAGCGGTGGTGCTCCCGGTTGTCGTGATGTTCACCGAGGAGAATGATGTGTTTGTCCGAAAGGCGCTGCAGCAGGGCGTGCGTGGAAAAAGTGCCGTGTTCCCCGGGGATGACCCACTTGCCCACGGGGACGCAGCTGTCACCGTCTGCCTCGGCGGCGGCGACTCCCCGGGCCGTCAACGCCATTACCAGAATCAGCAGGCCGTTCGCGATTAGCCGATTGAATGTCGTACTGAACGACACGCCGCGCCTCCGCTGTTATATGGCCATGTGAAACGGCCGACGCTCAATCCTATCACAGGCACCCGACGTTATCTCTCCCCGTCAGCGGCATCGGACGGCGTGTTCGGGCCGCGTCTGTCTTGTTGAGGATCGTCAGCGCCAAAACGCGCCTTGTTGCGCATGCAGAATTCGATGAACGGCTGTTCCTTGACGGCAATGCGGATGGCGAACGGCAACCGGGCGTGCGCCGTTTTGAATATGCGGCGCATTTTGTCATCATCCCCGGTCAACGCCCGGGTCTTGCTGCCCATCGCGGCCGCGACTTCACTTACCTTGGCCTGAATCAATGGCAGGTAGGGTGTGAGGGTAGTATCGATCTTGTCTCTGATTCTGGATAACACCATAACGCACCTGATGAATCGCGCCCACGCCGCGTGCTCATATTCGCACGCTGCCCTTTACTACGCAAACAGCGGGGCAGGGCGATGGCTTGTCATCGGCCCGGCAATTGGGGACCTTCCCCGCGCTCTGTTATCATGGCCATGAATCTGCACCTCCGCTGCACGGAGACGCACGCTACGGCACAGCGGATATAGTTCATTAGACGGGCGGGGATGGCATCGGTTCGGAGTATGCAATGCGTTGGATTCTGCTTGCCATTATCGCACTGGTGATTTCCTCACTGGTGATGCGCTTTAACCGCCTCGCGGCGGTGTTGATCATTATCATTGTGGCGGCGATCGGCGGTATTGCCTGGTATCAGGAATGGGAGATGGAGGCGTCCAGACACCGCATTCCGCCGGATCAGGTGGAGCTGGCGGACTTCAAACTTGTTCGGCCCGATCGCGATACCCGCGAGCTGGTGGGCCGCATACGCAATCACTCCATGCGATACACCATCGATGAGCTGGGCCTGGAAGTGGTCCTGGACGACTGCCTCAACGGCCACTGCGACACTGTGGATCAGGTGAAGGTGATATTTGCCGAACCCATCCCCCCTGATCAGGCCCGCGACGTGAAGCAGCGCATTGTATTCACGTCCCTGGTGCAGCCCAAGGGTACGCTCGTACCGCACTTCCACCTGCGCTATGTCGAGGCGAAATAACCGTGCTGTCCCCCGGCAGGTTGGCTGATACAGCCGCGGATAGACCGCTAATAAGTGGGCATCGACTTGTCCACGGTGCGCGCCCAGGCGTCTATCCCGCCGGCCAGATTCATGACATTCGCCATCCCCGACCGGGCCAGAAACGCCGCGACCTGTGCGCTGCGCATGCCGTGATGACAGATCACCACGACCTCTTCCGCCGTTTCGAGCTCTTCCATGCGCCCGGGCACCTCTTTCATAGGAATCGGCGTCGATCCCTGGATATGGCAGATCTCATACTCCCAGGGTTCGCGTACGTCCAACAGCAGCAGATCATCCCCCTGGGTCATGCGTGTCTTGAGCGTTTGCGGATCAATTTCGTTCATGGTGTCCTCACTGTATATCAGGCATCGGCGCAGGATTCATGCGCAAGGGCCTTGAGTAAATCCACGTCAACATACGCCGCATTGAGCGCATCACCGGCCAGCACCTTAAACGGCCGGTCCGGCTCTCCCAGGTGATCCAGCACCAGGCGCGCGCCGCTGAAATCATGTCCGCGGGTATAGTCATTGACAGTGATCAGCGTGGTGATCCCCGCCTGTGAGGACGACTTCAGACCGTTCTCCGAGTCCTCGAAGGCCAGACACTCCCCGGGCTTGAGGCCGAGCTGCTCAAGCGCCGCGTGATAAATATCCGGCGCCGGCTTTTTCGCCGGGACAATGTCCCCGGCGGCGATGACATCGAACCACGTCTCGGCCTGGGGATCCACGCACTGGCGCAGCAGCACAGCCACATTCTCCGGACTGGTGGTGGTTGCAATGGCAAGGCGCAGCCCCGCTGCGCGCGCCTCATTCAACAGACGCTTCACCCCGGGACGCAGGGGCAAGGCGCCTGATTCCAGAATCTCGCTGTAGCGGCGGTTTTTGTCGCGATGCAGATTGGCAATAAATTCGTCTTCATCTCCCGCCGGCTTGAAGGCCGGTGCGTAATGGTCCATAAAATAACGAATGCGCTCCTTCCCCCCGGTAACCGCCAATAATGTCTGATAAAGCGGCTGCGTCCACTGCCAATCCAGACCGGCGGCGGAGAATGCCTGGTTGAACGCCACCCGGTGACCGTCGCCCTCCGTATCGGCCAACGTCCCATCCACATCGAATATCAACGCCCTGAGCTTGTGCATCAATTCTCTCACCCTGAATCCAAAAGCGCGTTATTCTAACATCCGACACGGCGCGCCAGCGCCATGGCGGCCCGGTAGTTGCCGCCAGGAAGGATGCCGGCTGCTTTTCCCGCCAAATTTCCGCTCGGGATAACGGATTTGATCTCGAAAAGGTGCCTGTCGAAATTTTTTACACTCACGGGGCCCATCATACGCATGGCTGTGTAAGTCCTTGATATAGGACCGCGGAATCTAAAAATTTTTATATATTTCAAAAGGTTGATTGCATGTCTCTGGCGCCAAAAAATTGGCGGAACCCGAATGTGAATTTGGTGTATAGTATTGCGCAGCACCTCCCCCAATAGCGGGAAGTTGTTTTTCAGCCGCAATCATCAACTGGCGATCAGCTTCAGCGGGAGTTTGGTTAAACAGCGTAAGGACCGTTTAGTGCCTTCGTTGTCATCCTCCAAGGTGTCCCATTTAACCACTCTTGTTTTAGTTTGAGATGTTTGCGGCTTTTGCGTCTGACCGGTGGCGCCAGTTCCACCGGTCTGACACCTAAGTCACCCTGCGTAACCTCACCTACCCATCACCCTGCAATACACCGTGTCCCTGGCATGGCGCGCCGGCGTAGACTCAATGTCCGGTGTCAATTAACTGGATCAATGCCCGGCGGGGCGTCAGCGCGGCCATAGGCACTGATTGACGGGCGCCGTCCAGCGACAGGCTCAGCGGTGAATGCAATACCGGCCACATGCCGCGATCGATATTGTCGGGCGCGTCACCCTGGAATACCAGATAACTGTACTTGGTATAGTGGGGCAGTTTGCGTCCCAGACCCGCCAGGGCATCGGGGCGAGTGGTCATCAACCATCCCAGAGGGGCGTGTCCGTCATTGGATTGCTCGGCGGCCAACACCAGCGAATACCCCGGCGCGGGAAACGTTTGTTGGTCGATGCGCAGCGATCCACCCTTGTCCACAGCTACCGACTGATACCCGGCAAGGGCCTGTTGGGCCTGGGACTTGAATCGATTCTCCCAACCGAACAGCCATACCGCACGATCACGGGGCAGCGTCTTCATCTGGTCATCCATGGCCACTTGCACATTGAATGCGGGATTGTCGCGCCATGCCTCGGCCAGACCCTGATAGGCGTGCAGCAGCGGCGGCGGCGCCTGGGCGGGCAGTACGATGAGCAGCGACTGCGCGCCGAACAGGCCGCTCAAGGCGGGCGGTATCTCGTCCCTGGACAGGCGGCGAAAGACATCGAACTCCGGGTCCACGTCCACCCGCAGCGGCCGTGCCGGCACGGACAGTACCACCTCGCGATGCTTGCTGTTCATGGACACGGTGGTTTGATAGGCATTGGACCGACCCTGCAGCGTGACGGCCACCGGCACACGCAGCCGGTAGGCGGGCTCGGCCTGGGTCTGATCCAAAGTGAATTTCACCTGCCAATCACCGCCGTTGCGACTGGCTGTTGCCGCGGCGGCCGCGAGCGCCGGGGCCCCGGTGCGCCGCACCCACTGGCGGAAAATCGGCGTCAGGTCTTCGTGGGCGACGCTCTCGAAGGCGCGTTGCAGATCATCATAATCGGCGGCTTTGTAGACATTGTCCTTATAAAACAACCGCAGCGCCTTGACGAACGCCTCATCGCCCAGGCGCCTGTGAAGCATGTGAAAAAACATCAACGCCTTGCCGTACCCCACCGCCTCGCTGGCCTGGCTCTCCCGCGCGGTAAATTCGCTGAGTGGGAAGTCCTTGGCGCCGGAGACGAAATCCGCGTACTTCTGCAGCAGCTCGCGGCGATATGCCGCGCCCTGGTGCTGTTGCACTTTGACCAGGTGATCAGACAGGTAGGCTGTCAGGCCCTCGCTCCAATTCCCTTCCCGATAATCCACATAGACGCCGTTGCCCCACCAGTTGTGCAGTATCTCGTGGGGATAAGACGTGTAAATGATGAACGGAAAGCGAATGATCTGTGATCCCAACAGGGTGAACGACGGCATGCCATAGCCGCTTTGCCAGAAATTCTCCACCAGGGCGAATTTGCCATAGGGGTACGCCCCCAGGAGTGTCTGATAGCGACCGATGTAGCGGTCGGCGGCAGCCAGGTAGCGCCGTGCCAGCTGCGCGTCCGGCGTGCGCAAAAAGACCTGCAGCTGCACGTCGCCGGCGTCGCGGTGGTATTCGGTGAACTGCGCCGCCACCAGGTAAATATCATCCTGGGGTTTGTCACACGCCCAGCGCACCGTGGTGCCCCCGCTTTCTTTCTTATATCGGGTGCGTTTCCCCTGGCTCACCGCATCCCACCCGCCGGGTAGGCTCACGTCCATACTGAAGGTGACCATGGCCCCCGCCACGATGGGAAACCAGTCGCTGGTGGAGTCGAGGAACACGCCCTCCTGATCGATCAAGCCGGCAGTCACCTCGAATTGACGCTCCTCGCTGGGTACCTGTTCCAGCGGGTGGTCGATGACGCCTCCGTAATGCAGCGTAAAGCGGTTCACGCCCTGGTCGAGGGTCAGGCGATAACGCTGCATCGGGACCGCGCTGTCCGATGGGGCGGGATCCGGCACGGTTTCGAGGGTGGCATGGTCCGCCCGGGGGTTCAGCCCGGCATGGAGCGTGAACTGGATGGAATGGCCGGCGGACGGCGGCAGGGAAATGGTGTCATCCACCTGGAAACGGTGCTCGCGCGGATGCAGCTCGACTTTGAGCGCATGATGGATCGGGTGTTCGCCGCCCCAGGCGGGGCCGCCGATGCATAACAAGAGCAGACTGCAGGCAATGGCCTGCGCCCGGCTGATGGAACGAACAACCGGTCGGACGCGATGTCTAACAGGATGTTGAAAAAATCCCTCCCTGGCCTTTTTCAACTCGCTGCGCCGCCTTAGCAGGGTGTTTTTCAACACCCTGCTAACGGTGTCTGCTGTATCCCGCGGCCGGACCTCGCCGGGGATAACCGCCGCGGCGGCTTTGTTCTGCATATGACAGTGCACTATAAATGCTAAGATAGATCGCAGATTGTGTAAGATGACTTTACCGCCCCGTTGACGACCAGCCGACAACAAGTGTTTACCAGCTCATGATCCGCCAAGCCTGTGTTGAGGACCTCGACGCCTTATTGGATATCGAGAACCGTTCCTTCACCTCGGATAAGATAACACGAAGGAGTTTTCGTTACCTGCTCACCCAGGGCAACGCCGCCACGGTTCTGGAGGAGCAGGGAACCGTGATACGCGGTTACTCGCTGCTGCTGTTCAATGACGCCACGTCCTACGCCCGTCTGTATTCCCTGGCGGTGGATCCGGACTACCGCGGTCAGGGAATCGCCAAGGCATTGGTGGACGCCAGTGAGGAATGCGCCGTCGACCATGAGTGCATCTCACTGCGCCTGGAGATCAGGCGCGACAACCAGCCGTCCATCGAACTTTTTGGCAAGTGCGGATACAAGCAGTTCGGGACCAAAGATGATTACTATGAAGACCACATGAGCGCCGTACGCTTCGAAAAGCTGCTCTCGCCCCTTCACCAACCCGACCTCATCCGCGTCCCGTATTATCGCCAGACCCTGGATTTCACCTGCGGACCCGCAGCGCTGATGATGGCGATGAAGTCCCTCCATCCCGAGATGGCCCTGGACCGCAAACTGGAACTGCGCATCTGGCGCGAATCGACCACTATCTTCATGGCCTCCGGTCACGGCGGGTGCGGGCCTTACGGCATGGCCCTGTCGGCCTATCACCGCGGGTTCGATGTGGAGATCTATGTCAATGATCCGGGAGCGCTGTTCATCAACTCCGTGCGTGACCAGAAAAAAAAGGATGTGATCCGGCTGGTGCACGAGGACTTCGAACAGGAGCTGGAGGACTTCGGCATCCCCGTGACCTACGAGTCACTGCACGCAGACGCCATCCAGGAAAAATTCGACCAGGGCGGGATTCCGGTGGTGCTGATCAGCTCCTACCGCATCTACGGTGAGAAGGAACCCCACTGGGTTGTCGTAACCGGTTTTGACGAACACTATATATATGTCCACGACCCCTTTGTCGACGGCGATCTGGGCAAGACATCCGTGGACTGCATTAATATGCCGATATTAAAGAAGGACTTTGAACGCATGGCGCGTTACGGCAAGGCAGGCCAAAAGGCGGTGATCATACTCAAGAAACGGGAAACCAATGACCAGTGACATAGAACGCGCAGGACTATCGCCCAAACGGATGGGAGTCATGCCTGCCGTATCACCATCGCATGCATCAACAACCCCGGCGGCGTCATGTCTACACACCTGATCCTGATCGAAAATCAGAAGGACTGGAAACCCCACTACCCGAAATACGAGGTGGTTACCGCCAGGACGTATCTGGGTCAGCAACTCTATCTAAAGCAAAAGGGGCTGCACATCATCAATCTGTGTCGCAGCTACCGTTACCTGAGCCTGGGCTATTACTGCTCCCTGCTGGCGGAGGCGCGCCAACACAAAATCGTGCCGTCGGTGAGAACCATCATCGACCTCAGCAGCAAGGCCATTTACAGCCTGGACTTCGAGGACTTCGACAGCCTTATTCAAAAGAGCTTTAAGAAAACCAGCCCGCCCGGGGCGGACGACACCTTCGAGTTATACATCTTCTTCGGCCAGACCCAGCTTGAATCGCTGCAGGACCTGGCGCGTCAGCTGTTCGATATATTCCGCTGCCCGCTGCTGAAGGTGGAATTCGACTACGACCGCAAGTGGGATATCTCCTCCATCAAGGCCATTTCCCTGAACAGCCTCGACACCCGGCACGAAGAGTTCTTCATAGAGGCGCTCAATACCTACCTGCACAAACGCTGGCAGGCGCCAAAACCCAGGAACATCTCCAAGTACGACATCGCCGTACTCTACAACCCCGCGGAAAAGCTGCCGCCGTCGGACATGCCGGCGCTGAAAAAATTCTCCAGGGCGGCCAAGACATTGGGTGTGGATGTGGAGCTCATCGAGAGAAAGGACTATTCCCGCCTGGCGGAATACGATGCCTTGTTCATACGCGAGACAACGGCCATCAATCACCACACCTACCGCTTCGCCAAAAAGGCGGAGAGCGAAGGCATGGTGGTGATCGACGACCCGGACTCCATCGTCAAGTGCACCAACAAGGTCTACCTGGCCGAGCTGCTTGCGGCCCATAATATCCCGCGGCCGCGCACCATCATCCTGCAAAAGAACAAACTGGACACCCTGGAGCAGTACATCAACTACCCGGTGGTTCTGAAGATCCCGGACGGATCGTTTTCGCGCGGCACCTTCAAGGCCGCCGACCGGCAGCAGACCAACGACATCGCCGCCAAGCTGTTCAAGGACTCCGACCTCATCCTGGCCCAGGAATTCGTATTCACCGAGTTCGACTGGCGCATCGGCATCCTCAACCGCACACCGCTGTTCGCCTGCCGTTATTACATGCCCAAACACCATTGGCAGATCGTCAAACACGATGCCACCGGGCGCGTCACCGAAGGCGCGTATAAAACTTACAGCGTGGAGGAGGCGCCGCGCGAGATCATCGACACCGCCACCGCCGCCGCCAACCTCATCGGTGACGGACTCTACGGTGTCGACATAAAGGAAACGGCGCACGGCCCCTGCATCATCGAGATAAACGACAATCCGAACCTGGAATCCGGGGTGGAGGATGCCTTACTGAAGGACGAACTCTATCTGCTCCTGGTCAAGGAGTTCATCCGCCGCATCGAGCAGAGAAAGGCGCGCTAGGCGCCATATCTCCGTCGTGCGGCGCGGCGAGCTACTGCAGGGACGCGCTGGGCTTGGCGTGCATGACGCGCGGCTCACTCGCCGGCGCGGCATCCATGGCACAGCGGAAACCGAGGTCTGAATGCACGGAATCCGGCTCGATGTACGAGCGATAGCCGCTGCGCTGGAAGACGGTCAACTGATAATGGCCCTCCCGCCCCCAGCCGGCGCCGCGCATGACTTTATACTTCTTGCCAAAATCCTTGCTGCGAAAATCCGAGCCGGGGTACGGCTCATACCAATTCTGCACCCACTCGGAGACATTCCCCGCCATGTCGTAGATGCCGAATGCGGACTTGTCGGTCTTGTACGAGCCCACCGGGGCGACGCCGTCGTCCCATGACTCCTCGCCCGTGTTGCTCAAACCGGGCTTCCACTTATTACCCCACGGAAACTGGTTGCCGTCGGTGCCGCGCGCCGCCTTTTCCCATTCCGCCTCGGTGGGAAGGCGCTTGCCCGCCCAACGGCAGTAATCCCGTGCGTCATACCACGACACGTAGACCACCGGCTCCTTGTCCAGATAGGCATAGCGTTTGTCAAACGCCTTGAGCAGATCAGCCTTGCTCATCTTGCGCGTGTCCATGTCGAGCTTGAACACCTTGGCGGCCACGTGCCTGATCTTGCCCACGTCCAGCTCGTTGACCTTTTTACGGGTCATGCTCAACAGGTAACCGTTGAATATCCAATAGCGCGGCGGGCGATGATCGGTGGCGAGGACGAATTTCCGATACTGGCTGGCGGTGACCTCATACTTGTCCATATAGAAAGCGGGCAGCGTCTGCTTGTGCCGGGGATGCTCATTATCATAAAACGGTTTATTGGCGGTATACTGATCGGCCATGGAGGCGTCGGTCTTGTTGCTGCCCATAATAAACGGCCCGGCGGGAATCAACGCCATGTCTTGCGTCGCGGCAGGGGTGGGCTGGCTGAACTCAGCCGCATCCGTGGGCCTGCGTTTCACCGCCGTCACGGCGGCACGGGCGGGAATGAGCGAAATCACCAGGACCGAGACGGAGAGAATGGCGTACTGCCATCGAGATGATTGGGTCATAGTGTCTTCCTCGACTGGTCCGCGTCACGGGCGCAGCGAAAACCGAATGATTTATTTTTGGTGGTCCTGAGGAAAAACGAGCGATTGAACGACGGCGCGGAAATCCCGCAGCGGTAGAACGAGCAGTCCCACCACGACCCCCCCTTCAGAACCTTATATTTTTCGCCGTAGTTTTCCGTTACATGGGTGTTGCCAGGATACGGCTCATACCAGGAGGATGTCCACTCCCACACATTTCCGGACATGTCGTACAGGCCATAAGGACTTGCGCCGCCTTTGAAGGCACCCACGGGGGTGGTGTCGCCGTCCATATGCAGCACATTCCATCGCATGGGGGTGTTGGCGTTATTGATGTTGAATTCATTGCCCCACGGGAACATACGCCCGTCGGTGCCGCGCGCGGCCTTTTCCCACTCCTGATCGGTAGGCAGCCGCTTGCCCGCCCACTCGCAATAGGCCTTGGCGTCATACCAGTTCACGAATGTCACGGGGTGATCGACCTTGCCGTCCGGATAGGTGCGATTGACGAAATCGGACGGTGACCGCCGGTGTGTCTCGTCGATGAACTTCTTGTACTGCAGATTGGTGACGTCATACTTGTCGATGTAGTAGGCCTTGAGATAGACCTTATGCTGTGGACCCTCGTCGGGAAAACGAATGTCCGTCCCCATGATGAACGACCCTGCGGGAATCAGCACCATCTTGTTGGGTTCCGCGCCGATACGGGTCTTGTCGTAGTACATGGGCACGCTCATGCCGGAATTGACGTTGAGGGTATCCGGATCGATGGAGCGCTCAATGGCCTTTTCATCGGGAAAGCGCTTGGGGGGCTTTGCCTGCGGCGTCTGGTCTTGTTCCACCGCACTGAGAGCGACCTTGGCGCTGTGGCAAGAGGTACACTCCGCGGTCATCGCCACCTTGACGCTGGTATGTTTCGGGTCTGAATGGCACTCTACGCAGTCGTTCTTAACCACCGGGTGCTGCGCGGACAACGCCATAGCGGCGGGTTCAGCGCTGCCGCGCTGGGCGGCGGTAACAGTGATGGCCAGCGGCAGGCACAGCAGGCTCACCCCCATGGCCAGGGCAGTGTGCTTCAAGGTCACGAATTGCATTTCAGATACAAGATTTTTACCTGTGAGGGATTTAAGCGTTCAGTGGGGCAAGATTATAGTGCCTCATCATTTCACCGCAATCCCTTTATGAAACGCGGCATTATATATAAGTGAATACTATTTTAGAGCGTCGTTATGAACACAGGCTGAATATCAGCCACCATTATGTTATCTTCTACTTTATCCCCCCTCACGTCGTCAATCAGCGACACATTTCCTGACACCGGCATAAAAATCCCGGTGTTATAAGGATGGGCATTTTTAATAAATAAATCCGTCGCTTGACACGCGATAGTTAACGTGGCATAAAAACGCAGTCTATAAAAACTATCAGTGATGGAAAGCTGGGGAAAAAAGCACTTTTCATCGTTGTTGGGGTAAGTCGCATATCTACCTGCCTGGCAAGATAAGGGGATGTGCGGCGTGTTCGTCGGTACAGTATCCAATATGGAGACTACAAAGGAGAAAACTATGAAGATGCGTTGGTTGAGCGTCCCAGCATTAGCGGGATTTTTAATGGTGATCGGGGGGCAGGCCTTTGCTGCTGATGGTAAAGCAGATGTCAGCAAAGACGAATTCCTGGGTATCGCCAAGAAGAGCGGGTGCCTGGCATGCCATGCCATCGACCACAAAGTGGTCGGCCCACCGTGGCAGGTTGTCTCCGAAGCCGAAAAGAGCATGAGCTACAAGGATGCCATGGCGCGTGAGACTCATCAGATCATCAACGGTGGCAAAGGCAAATGGACCAAGATCACCGGCGGTGTTCCGATGCCTCCCTATGGCCCGCGTGTCTCTGAAGGCGACCGTGAAAAGCTGGCTGACTTCATCGTCAATATCGCCAGATAAGTTCTTTCAAGTCGTGATTACACAAAAGCCAGCGTAAGCTGGCTTTTGTTTTTTATGCACGGGTCTTCGCCCGCGCAGTCACGGCGACTCACACTTCGATCATCTCGAAATCATCTTTGCTTGCCCCGCATTCGGGACACGCCCACGTGGGCGGGATGTCTTCCCAGCGCGTTCCCGGCGGGATGTTCTCTTCCGGCAGCCCGGCGGCCTCGTCATAGATGAAGCCGCAAATCACACACATGTATTTTTTATAACCCACACCCGCATCGTTTTTCTGTTGGCCGCTCTCCACCCGTCCTCCTCGTTGATGCTAAATTTAGTTAAATTCTTAAATTACAGTTACATAAATTTTCTCATTTTTACCGAGCGGTGTGAAATAAGAATTTCAACCGTGCAGTGCGCGGGTCACCGGTGACGAGCCGGCGACAGGCGGCCTGTGTGGCACGTGCTCACCCGCCCTATGCCGTCCGGGCTGTACAATATGCTATGCTCTGGCGTGTCGGAGATGGCGCTGGGCCGGTGATGTCTTTCCCCTGACAACGTCTCCATGATGCTGAATTCCGGACCGGCAGCGCGTCCGCAGCCAATCCTTAGCAACGATCGCCTTTCACTGCGCTTATGAGCAGGGCTAGCCGTACATTGATGGACGGGCAGAAAAACATCCCCGTAGTCATGGCCTTCGCCGGCCATGACCCCACGGGCGGGGCGGGGATTGCCGCCGATATCGAGGCCGCCATCAGCATGGGATGTCACGTGGCACCGGTGGTCACCGCCGTCACCAGTCAGAACACCCACGGCGTGATCGGCTATACCCGCCTGGATGCCGCGCTGCTGGTGGAACAGGCACGGCCGGTGCTGGAGGACATGTCGGTCAAGGCGTTCAAGATCGGTATGATAGGCAGTATCCAGACGGCCGAGGCGCTGCATACCCTGTTGCGGGACTATCCCGACATACCGGTAGTCCTGGACCCGGTGCTCAATGCCGGGGATGGGACCGTCCTGGCGGACCATGAACTCCAGGAGGCCATGATCACACTGTTGTTCCCGCACACCACGGTACTGACACCCAACTCCCTGGAGGCGCGCATGCTGGCGTCCCGGGCCGACACCCTGGAGGCCTGCGCCCAGGAGATCATGGAACAAGGCTGTGAATTCGTGCTGATCACCGGCACTCATGAACAGACGCCGCAGGTCATCAACACCCTGCACAGCAACCGGCGCCAATTGGAATCGTTCTCCTGGGCGCGTCTGCCCGGGTCGTATCATGGTTCCGGGTGCACCCTGTCCTCCGCCATCGCCGGCCTGCTGGCCCAAGGGATGGAGCCGTATTCCGCCATTCGCGAGGCGCAGGAGTACACCTGGGAAAGCCTCAAGCACGGCTATCGCGCCGGAGGCGGTCAGCTGCTGCCGAACCGGCTGTTTTGGGCGCGCGCCAACGAACCTCAATGACCGCCGTGATCCCCGCCGTCCATGGCCTCTACGCCATCGCCGACACCGGCGTGCTGTCACCCGCGGACCTGATGGCGGCGGTGGCACAGGCCATCGACGGCGGCGCCGCGGTGGTGCAATACCGGGACAAGAGCAGTGACGACCCGCGGCGCCTGACGCAGGCAACGGCACTGGCACAGCTGTGCCATGACCGCGGGGTAATGTTCATCGTCAACGATGATGTGTCCCTGGCCGGCGCGTCCGGCGCCGATGGCGTGCACCTGGGCCGCGACGACCCGTCGCCGCCCGCCGCGCGGCGGGCGCTGGGGCGGGGGGCCATCATCGGCGTATCTTGTTACAATGACCTGTCTATGGCCATCGAAGCACAACAGCAAGGCGCGGACTATGTGGCGTTCGGCGCCTTTTTTGTCTCCCCCACCAAACCCCATGCCGTGCGGGCGGACGCGTCCCTGTTGCGCCGGGCCAAGGCGCGGCTGTGCGTTCCTGTGGTCGCCATCGGCGGCATCACGCCGCACACCGCCCCCGCGCTGATCACCGCCGGCGCCGATGCGGTGGCGGTGATCCACGGGGTGTTCGGTCAGCCGGAACCGGCCGCAGCGGCGCGGCGCTACGCGCTGTTGTTCCCCCCGGCCCGCCACGCCGCCTGTTAATCTTCCCGTCCACAGCCAGTCATCAGTCAAGCGAAAAGGATGCAACCGTGACACGTTCCCACGAACTCTTCGAGAGGGCTCAGTTATCCATTCCCGGCGGCGTCAACTCGCCGGTGCGGGCGTTCCGCGGCGTCGGCGGCGAGCCTGTATTCTTCAAGCGCGGTCAAGGCCCTTATCTGTTCGACGAGGATGACCGGCGCTACATCGACTATGTGGGATCGTGGGGTCCCATGATCCTGGGCCATGCCCACCCCGATGTCATCAAGGCGGTACATGACGCCAGCGCCAACGGCCTGGGCTTCGGCGCGCCCACCGCCGTGGAAGTCACCATGGCGGAAAAGCTGCGCCAGCTCATGCCGTCCCTGGACATGGTACGCATGGTCAACTCCGGCACCGAGGCCACCATGAGCGCCATCCGCCTGGCCCGCGCCTATTCCGGCCGCGACAAGCTGGTGAAATTCGAGGGCTGCTATCACGGCCACGTGGACGCCCTGCTGGTCAAGGCCGGCTCCGGCGCGCTGACCCTGGGCGAACCCACCTCGCCGGGCGTGCCAGCGGAGCTGGCCGCGCTGACTCTGACCCTGACCTACAACGACTTGGCGCAGGTACGGGAGGTGTTCGAACAGGCGGGTGGTGATATCGCCTGCATCATCGTCGAGCCGGTGGCCGGCAACATGAACTGCATCCCGCCGGCACCCGGGTTTCTCCAGGGCCTGCGCCAGGTGTGCGACGACTATGGCTGCGTACTGATCTTCGACGAGGTTATGACCGGCTTTCGCGTCGCCCTGGGCGGGGCCCAGCAGCTATACGGCGTGACCCCCGACCTGACCACCCTGGGCAAGGTCATCGGCGGCGGTATGCCGGTGGGCGCCTTCGGTGGGCGCCGCGAGATCATGTCCATGATCTCGCCCCTGGGCCCGGTGTATCAGGCCGGCACTTTGTCCGGCAACCCGGTGGCCATGGCCGCGGGGCTGGCCACCCTGGAACAGCTGACCCAGCCCGGCTTTTACGAACAGCTCGCCAAGAAGACCCAGCGCCTGGTGGAAGACCTCACCGACCATGCCAACGCGGCCGGCATTTCCCTCGCCACTAATCACGTGGGTGGCATGTTCGGACTGTTCTTCAGCAGCGAAAAGTCCATCTCTCGCTATGAGCAGGTGATGGCCAGCAATACCGATCTGTTCAGGAAATTCTTTCACGGCATGCTCGACGAAGGTGTCTACCTGGCACCGTCGGCCTACGAGGCCGGTTTCGTCTCCGCCGCCCACAGCGACGAGGACATTGAGCAGACCGTCAATGCTGCCGCCAAGGTCCTCAGCGGGCTGAGTTAAGCAGGCCCATACCATGATGTACCGCCGTCTGGGCCGCAGCGACATCCGAGTCAGCGCCCTGTGCCTGGGCACCATGACCTGGGGGGAGCAGAACAGCGAGGCCGAGGCCCACGCTCAGCTGGACGCGGCGCTGGCGACGGGGGTCAACTTCATCGACACCGCCGAGATGTATCCGGTGCCGCCCCAGGCCGCCACCTACGGTCGCACCGAGCAGTTCATCGGCTCCTGGCTCAAGCGGCGCGGCAACCGTGACAAAGTCATCCTCGCCACCAAGGTGTTAGGCCGCTCCCAATCCCTGACCTACATGCGCGACGGCCATCCGTGCCTGGACCGCCATAATATCGAGACAGCCCTGCACGACAGCCTCTCGCGTCTGCACACCGACTACGTGGACCTGTATCAACTCCACTGGCCGGACCGCTCCACCAACTTCTTCGGTCAGCTTGGTTACCGCCATGCGGCGCACGAGGATAGCGTGCCCATCGCCGAGACCCTGCGGGTGCTTGGCGACCTGGTGAGCGCCGGCAAGATACGCTGCATCGGCCTATCCAACGAGACGCCGTGGGGTGTCATGACGTTTCTGCGCGAGGCCGAGCGCCTCGCCCTGCCGCGGGTGGTCAGT
>CAYXAX010000007.1:23854-31567 GCA_964463055.1 uncultured Gammaproteobacteria bacterium
TTGATTCTCAAATAAACCCTCCAACCCAAAAAACAACTACACGCTGTGGGTTCTCATCACTTTTCCGCGCCACCCCCCCCGCCTCGCCCTGCCGCGGGTGGTCAGTATTCAGAATCCCTACAATCTGCTCAACCGCAGCTTCGAGGTGGGACTGGCGGAGATCGCCCACCGCGAGGACGTGGGCCTGCTGGCCTATTCGCCACTGGGTTTCGGCACCCTCAGCGGCAAGTATCTCAATGACACGTGGCCGGACGGCGCGCGCCTGACTCTGTTCAAGCGCTTTTCCCGTTACCTTAACGCCGCGGGACTCGCAGCCACCCTGGCCTATGTGGAAGTGGCCCGCCGCCACGGCCTGGACCCGGCGCAGATGGCCCTGGCCTACGTCACCAGCCGCCCATTTCTCACCAGCACCATCATCGGCGCCACGTCCATAGAACAGCTGCAGTCCAACCTGGACAGTCTCAACATGACCCTCAGCGATGCGGTACTGGCGGACATCGAGGCTGTTCACACCGCCCATCCCAACCCCTGTCCGTGACCCGCCGGGATGCCATGAAGACGCCCATACCCACCCGTGTGTCAACCGTGCTGTCCGCTGGCATCACGGCCCTTTGCATGACCGGCGCCGCGGCTGCGCCGAGCCTGCCGGTGACAGTCCATCCCGATCACGTGACCGATGAAAAAACCGTCACCGTGACCATTCACACACCGGCGACAGCGCCACGCAGTCACGTGGCGCTGTCGCCATGGCAGCCCCACACGCTGCGCACTCTGTCGCTACCCGACCCGGCCGACGCCATGACTGTCAGCGGCAAGCGGCTAATCACGGCGGGGCAGGGCGGGTTGACGATCTTCGATACCACCCACGGTGACGCGACGCCCGCGGGCCGCTTCGCCGTGGACGCCACCTGCACCCGGGTTCGGGTCGTACACCACAGCGTCTTTGCGGCGTGCGGCGCCACCGGTCTGTGGCGGGTGGACATCAGCTCCCCGGGCACACCGCGCCAGACCGCGCATCTCGATACCACCGACATCACCGATTTCGCCGTCACCGAAGACGGCTATCTCTATGTCCTCAGCGGCAGTACCCTTACCGCCTACTCCATGGCTGCGCACGCGGCGCCTCACCAGATCGCCCGCGCCACGTTGTCGTCAGCGGCCAACGCATTGGCCGCCGCGTCCCGCGATGTCTATCTCGCCCAGGGCGAACGCGGACTGGCGGTGTATCACCTGGACGACGCCGGCCGGCTCACTCCCCTGAGCAGCTTCCCCACCACCGGCCCGGCGCTGGACGTGAAGCTGCAAGGCGGTGACGCCTACCTCGCCCTGGGCAACACGGGCGTATTGATCCTGGATGTCAATCAACCGGATCATCCGCGCTGGGTGGGCAGCCATCACCGCCTTGGCCGGGTACTGCGGGTATGGCCCACCGACAACCGCGTTTACGCCCTCAACCAGGCGTCCATGGTCTATGCCGTGGACAGCCACAACCCGGCGCGGTTGTCCCTGGACGCGGCGCGGCATTTCACTGGACCGGTGACCAATGTGGCGGTGGCAGGTGCCGGACGGGTCTGGGTGTTAAACGGCACCGACCTGACGCTCACCGACTTCAGCCGACCGGTGCCGGCCTACTCCAACGAAATCTTCGACGTCGGGGAGGGGGTCAACTTCGGCGGCATCCGCCGCGGCGTCATTGTCGGCAACATCGTCTACGTGGCCGACTGGTTCTCCGGCATTCACCTGTTCGACATCAGCGACCCGCTGCATCCGCGGCTGCTGTCCAGCCTGCATATCCCCGGTTCGCCCAAGGGCATCGTGGTGCGCGACGGTTACGCCTTTGTCGCCGACGATGATCACGGACTGCAGATCGTCGACGTGCACGATGCCCACCACCCGCGCCGCGTGGCTCACCTGCAGACCGCGGGACTGGGCTATACACCTTTCCTGGTGGGCGACCGCCTGTACTTGGCCAGCCACCGCGGCGGGTTTCAGATCATTGATATCTCCGACGTAACCAGGCCCCGCGAGCTGGTGAACTATGCCACGCCCAGCAAGGCGTGGTCCATCCAGGTCAAAGACGGCATCGCCTACGTCGCCGACGACGCGGCGGGCCTGCTGGTGCTGGACGTCCACGACCCCGCACACATCACGCAACTGGCAAGCTTTGACCCCGGCGGTGACGCCGAGGACGTGGTGCTGCGCAACGGGTATGCATTCGTGGCGTTCTTCGACCGCGGGCTCTACATTCTCGACGTGCACGACCCCCGTCACCCACGGCAGATGAGCCACCTGCCCACCCCGGGCAATGCCCGCGGCATCGAGCTGCGCGGCGATAAGGCCTACCTTGCCGACTGGCTGGCGGGCCTGCACGTGGTGGACATTCATGACCTGGCCCATCCCCGCATCCTCGGCACCTACGACACCGATGGCGCCGCGTGGGGCGTGCGCGTCAAGGATCAGTATGCCTATGTCATGGACTGGTGGGGCGGTTTCACGGTGCTCGATATCGGCAACCCGGCCCGTCCGACTCTGGCCGCTCGCTATCACGACCGCGGCACAGTGCGTCAGATCGCGGCCCACGACAAGTTCATCTATGTGGCCTACGGCCGCGGCGGGCTGCAGGTTTTCGACATCAAAAACCCCCTCAACCCCATCTGGGTCACCGGCCTGGACGGCCGCGGCAACGCCGCGGCCCTGTGGCTGCACATGCCCTACCTGTACCTGGCCAGTGAAGACAACGGCCTCACTGCGGTGGATGCCCACGACCCGTATGACCTGAAAGTGGTGGGCGGTCTAAAACTGGATCTGCACAACCCCCTGATACAGGGCGACAGCCGCGGCTATCTCTATCTATATGACAAAGACACCGGCATCACCGTCATTGACGCCACCCACCCCGAGGTCCCGCGGCGCATCGCGGTCATCGGTACCGATGCCGACGCCTTGTGGGTCATGCACCAGACACTCTACGTGGCCACGCCGCGCCATGGTGTGGAGACCTACGACGTGCGTGATCCCCAACGCCCGCAGCCCCGCGACCAGCTGTCCGAACCCGATGCGGTCACGGCATTGAGCGGGGCGGGGGACCTCTTGTTCATCGCGGTCAAGGACCATGGCGTGTATGCCGTGAAACTGGCGGGTAATGTCCTCAAGGAGGCGGCGCACTTTCCCCTGACCGGCACCATCACTGACATCGCCGTCAGCGCAAATCACCTGCTGGCCACCCGCGCCGACGGCGGGTTATGGGATTTCAGCGTCGCCAAAGACGGCACCCTGCAAAGCCTTGCCTTCTATCCCATCCTGCACCCCAGCACCCACGTGGGCATCGGCGGCCGCGCCGCCTACGTGGCCGGCGGCACTACTCCCACGGCGGTGGCGTGGCTGCCGGGGCTGACGCTGTCATCGCAGAATGCCGACAGCACCCGATTGTCTCTGCCCAAGGCGCTGCCCCGGGGCAGTTATGACGTAACACTGATCACTGCAGATGGAAAGGCCCATGTCACCCCCGACGCGCTGACGGTGACGCTGCCCCGAATGAACGCACCCGCCTTCACCATGGAAGACTTTCAAAAGGCCTTGAAGAAGCTGCGCGAACAACAGGCGGGGCCGACAGAACAGCCTTAAGCCGGCCGACTCCATGCGATAGACAGATGGCGACGTGGGGTGTGCGAACTAGCTTGCACAAAGGTCGAAAATCAAATGGAAGAATTTTATTCAACTCCCCCTCACCCCAGCCCTCTCCCTGAGAGGGAGAGGGTGATTGGCGGCGATGGGAGATCCCTTCTCCCTGGGAGGGCGAAGGTCAGGATGAGGGGGATTGATAGAATTTATACGAATCAAACATGCCCTCTCGAAGAGAGGACGCGGTAGGCGGCTTTGTGCCGCCTACCTCTCAACTCGAAACCCCGGCCCTGCGCAGCACGCGCCGCTTATGCCGCCCCCGACACCGCCTTGTTGCCCCCTCCCGCGTGATACCCGGCCACGCGATCCACCTCGTTCCTGGAGCCGAGGATCACCGAGATGCGCTGGTGCAGGCTATTGGGCTGGACCTCCATGATGCGGCCGTGGCCGGTGGAACTGGCGCCGCCGGCCTGCTCGATGACGAACGACATGGGGTTGGCCTCGTACATCAGACGCAGACGCCCTTCCCGGTACTTGGGCCGGCTGTCGCCGGTGTACACGAAAATGCCACCACGGGTGAGGATGCGGTGCACTTCCGCCACCATCGAGGCCACCCAGCGCATGTTGAAGTCCTTGCCCCGCGCGCCTTCCTTGCCGGCCAGGCACTCGTCGACGTAACGCTTTACCGGGGCGTCCCAGAAACGCTGGTTGGAGGCGTTGATGGCGAACTCCTGGGTGTCGGCGGGGATGGTCATCTTGGGGTGGGTGAGGATGAATTCACCGATGTCCTTGTCCAGGGTGAAGCCGTCCACGCCGCTGCCGGTGGTCAGCACCAACATGGTAGCCGGCCCGTAGAGCACGTAACCCGCCGCCACCTGCCTGGTGCCGGGTTGCAGGAAGTCTTTTTCCGCGGGCTTGCTCACACCCTCCGGGCAGCGCAGCACCGAGAAGATGGTGCCGATGGAGATGTTGACGTCGATGTTGGACGAGCCGTCCAGGGGATCGAAGATCAGCAGGTACTTGCCGCGGGGGTACTTGTCCGGGATGGCATAGATCTCTTCCATCTCCTCGGAGGCCAGGGCGGCGTAGTGACCGGTGGCCTGGTTCACGTCCACCATGACCTGGTTGGACAGCACGTCCAGTTTCTTCTGCGTCTCGCCCTGCACGTTCTCACTGCCGGCGCTGCCCAGGACACCCACCAGCGCGCCCTTGTTGACGGCATTTGAGATGATTTTGCACGCGGTCACCAGATCGTTCATCAGTGACGTGAAATCCCCGGTGGCGTGGGGGTGACGCCGCTGCTCGTCGATCAGAAATTGAGTGATTGTGGTACCATGCTCCATAGCGGACCTCTCTGCTTTGCTTGGTTATTCGGTGCTGGGGGTCGACAAAAAAGACTTGCGGCATACATGCGAAAATGACGCGGCGCCTCGGGCTTGCCGGGCCTGCGCGTACCGGTACTCCCTGGGGCTATTATCCCCGTTTGGGCGCTCAAAATAAAGGGAAGCGGACGCCGACACCCTCCTATGCCATAGGACAGAGACCTAGACATGTGCGCCGCGCCATCCCACCATCACGCCGTCAAAACCCGTTCCCGCCGTCCTCTGAACCCCGCCTACCTGCTGGGCGGCGTCATCTTACTGGCCTTCATCGCCTTCGTGCAGTGGTACATCGGCTGGGGCGCGCTGCTGCGCCCCTGGACGCAACTGTCGTTCGCCGCGGTGGCGGTGGCCGCCGCCCTGGTGATGGCCAGTTACGGCGTGCGCGCGCTGCGCCTGTACGACTATTTCCGCGACCGCATGCAGCGGCGCTTTCACCTGGCCCTGAAGCTGACCCTGCAGCACAATCTGTGGAATAACATGCTGCCCATGCGCACCGGTGAGGCCACATTTCCCCTGCTCATGACACGCTACTTCGACATACCGCTGATGAAGTCCGTGGCGGCGCTGCTGTGGTTCCGCGTCCTGGACATGCATACCCTGGCGGCATGCGCGCTGGCCGCCCTGGGCGGGCTGTGGTTGAACGGCGCCGCCGCCGCGCTACTGCTGGTGGTGTGGATGGCCCTGCCGTGGGCCGGCTACCGCCTCGGCATGGGCCATGCGGCGCGTCTGCGGGAAACACCGCCCAGCGGGCGCGTGTCACGGGTGCTGCACCACGTGGTGGCCAGTCTGCCGCCGTCGCCTCGTGACTTCTGGCGCGCCTGGGCGTGGACCCTGGTGAACTGGGCGGTCAAGTTCGCCGGTCTGGCGTGGGTGCTGCAGCAGTTCATCCACGGCCCACCGGCTGCGGCGGTGCTGGGTGTCATCGCCGGCGACACCACCAGCGTCCTGCCCATCCACGGCGTGGCCGGCGTCGGTACCTACGAGGCTGGGATCGTGGCGGGCCTGGCGGTCGCTGCCGCGGGCATCCCGGCGCAGACGGCCGTAGCGGGTGCGGTGAATGTGCACCTGTTCATCCTCAGCGCTGCGATCCTGGGCGGCGGCCTCAGCCTGTGCCTGCCGGGGAGAAGGCGTCGTGGATAACACCCTCCTGCTGTGGATCAATCAAGGATGGGCCAATCCGTGGTTGGATGTATTGTTCTCCTGGGTTTCCCAGCGCGAAGGGTTCGGCTTCCCCTTCGCGGCGGTGGTGCTGGCAGGGTGTATCGCCCGCTTCGGCGCTGACGGGGCCAAGCTGTGGCTGGTGCTGGTCATCAGCGTGGGCGTCGCCGACTTCACCGGCAATCAGATCAAACACGTCGCCCAGCAACACCGGCCCTGCTACGACCTGGCCCATCAGGTACGCCAAGCAGGGCGGCCGCCCGGCACAGCGTGCGGAGCGAGTCTCACCGGCATGCCATCCAACCACGCCACCAATTTCTTTGCCGCCGCCCTGTTCCTGGCCTATGTCCTGCGCCGGCGCTGGGTCACCCTCACCATGGTGGGGGTGGCGCTGTGCGTGGGTCTTTCGCGCATCTACCTTGGCAAGCACTATCCCAGCCAGGTGGCGGCGGGCATACTGCTGGGCAGCGCCATAGGGTTGGTCGCGGCGTGGACCAGTGTAAAATATCTGGCTTTCATACAACGAATACGCGCCCGCAACCCATGAGTGCCCAATACCCCTTGGAACCAGATCCCGCCCAACGCCCGTCGGACACACCCCACTGCCTGTCCATCGTTATTCCCATGTATAACGAGGAAGACAGCGTGCTGCCCATGGCGGAACAGATCCATGATGCCCTGACCGGGTATCCCCACCCGTGGGAACTGATCCTGGTGAATGACGGCAGCAGCGATGTCACCGAGCGGCGCATGATCGAGGCCACGGCACAGTTCGGACGGCATGTGCGTGTGGTAACCCTGCAACGCAACTTCGGCCAGACGGCGGCCATGCAGGCAGGCATCGACAGCGCCCGTGGGGATGTCATTGCCACCCTGGATGGTGACCTGCAGAACGATCCTCACGACATCCCGCGCATGGTGGCGCGCCTGTTGGACGAGGACCTGGACCTGGTGGCCGGGTGGCGGGCCGCCCGTCAGGACAAGCTGTGGTCCCGGCGCCTGCCGTCCCTGGCCGCCAATCGCCTTATCGGCCGCATCACCGGCGTACGCCTCCACGACTACGGCTGCACCCTGAAGGTATTTCGTACCGATGTGCTCAAAGGGGTGCGCCTGTACGGCGAGATGCACCGCTTCATCCCGGCGTGGCTGGCTGCCAATACCAGTCCGTCGCGCATCAAGGAGGAAGTGGTCACCCATCACCCGCGGCGCTACGGCAGCTCCAAATACGGCATGTCGCGCGCCCTGCGCGTGCTGCTGGATCTGCTGTCGGTGTATTTTTTCATGCGCTTTCGTAGCCGCCCCGGCCACTTCTTCGGCCGCATCGGCCTGGTGTTCGGCGCCTTGGGCACCGCGGCGCTGGGCTATCTGTTCATCGTCAAGGTGTTCTTCGGCGAGGACATCGGCACTAGGCCGCTGTTATTGGTGGGGGTGCTGTTCGTGGTCATGTCCATCCAGTTTCTCACCACCGGCGTGCTCAGCGAGCTGATCGCGCGCACCTATTTCGAGTCCAGCGCCATCAAGCCCTACATCATCCGCAGCGTTAAGAAAGACG